>JAGXNP010000122.1:0-9233 GCA_019894885.1 Promethearchaeota archaeon
ACATATACCTAGAGTTGGTTTGATTGGGATAATTTTTATTAGTAGGTTAAATAGCCCTTTTCGTTTTAATTCTTGAACAGCATCTCCAAACGCTCCCACACCTGGTAGAACAATACCTATTGCTTCCTTTATTTGTTTTTCTTCGTTAGATATTATTACTTCCGGATAATACCTTTGAATTGCTCGTTGAACTGATCTTAAATTCCCAACCCCATAGTCTATTATTGCAATCATAATTAGTTCCTTAATCATGTAGCCAATAGTTGTAGTTTACTCATAGTACTCCTTTAGTTGATGGGAGATTTCCCTTTCGCTTAGGATCCAATCGAGAAGCTTTATCAAGGGAAGATCCAAGAGCCTTAAATACTGACTCTGCTATGTGATGATCGTCTTTACCAGAAAGCACTTTCACGTGTAGAGTTATACTAGCATTAATGGCAAAAGTCTGTAAAAAATGCTCTATTAATGTAAGTGGAATTAAATCGTCTTGATTCTTTCCAAAATATTTACCCGTCCAGGGAATATCAATAATTGAATAGGGGCGATTAGAAAAATCAACCACTACTAATGCTAGGGCTTCATCCATAGGAACATAAGAGTATCCAATGCGACTAATTCCTAATTTATCTCCGATTGCTTGCTTAAAGGCTTTTCCTAACACTATCCCTACATCTTCAATGGTATGATGAGTATCGACATGCAGATCTCCATTAACTTTCACCTCAATGTCAAACATTCCATGAACTGCGATGTGATTTAACATATGATCGAAAAATCCTATACCTGTATTAATATTTGCAATTCCAGAGCCATCTAGGTTAAGCAAAACATTAACAGTGGATTCTTTTGTTTTTCTTTCTTGTTGTGATTGGCGATTCATTTTAATTTCCTCTTTTTAAAAATAATTTGATTTCATCAATAACTTTTACCATATTTTCTTGGAGACCGATACTTATCCTAAGGTTGTTAATCATGTCTGATGAGGAATAATATCGCACAAGAATGCCTTTTGAATAGAGATGTTTGAAAAGGTTCTTTGAAATCTCTGGAGATTCGAAAGTGAGTAGCACATAACAGGCTTCGCTAGGATGGATCCAAAAGTTTTTGTATTGAATTTGAAGTAATCTAAGCTGATTGATAAACCATTCTCTTGTTTTTTTCATTTCTATTATTCTTTGATCCACTAGTGGGCTAGATAATGCAGATATTGCCGCTTTTTGTCCAGCAATATTAACATTATATGGTTGTTTAATTGATAATACGACTTTTCGGATATCTTTTGGCATAATACCATATCCAACTCGTAGCCCACCTAAACCATAAGCTTTGCTAAATGTTCGAAGAACAACAAGGTTTTCATATTGAGGAACCCATTTAGCAAGGCTTTGAAAATTTGAGAATTCTATATAAGCTTCATCAATGATCACTAAAACGGGGAGAGATACTAAGCGCTCAATAAATTTTTCTGATACAACATTTCCATCGGGATTATTTGGTCGAACAATAAATACGATTTTTGACCGTCTCGCAACATCTAAAAATTGATTCTCGTCAAGGAAATAGTGAGCAAATGAATCTTTTTTAACAAGTTGCTGAGGAACTGCTACATATTTAATTCCATGTACTTGAGATAAAAATGAAATCATACCAAAGGTAGGAGAAACAGAGAGTATTGTATCAAAAGGATTCGCATATGCTCTTATTAATAATTCAATTAACTCATCGGAACCTGAGCCAATAATAAAATTATTAACTTCTAAATTTTCTTTTTTCGCTAAGCCCTGTATTAAATTTGAGCTTAATGTATCTGGATAATGACTAATATTTTTTAGAGAACTTAATGTTGCTATCACTTCCGGAAGTGGATCGTAAGGATTTTCATTACCATCGAGTTTAATTATTTTTGCAATAGGGATATTTAATTCTTCCGCAATGATCTCTAAAGATTTAACTCCTTCATAACTTTTTATTGAAGCAAGGTGATCTACGGTTTTGATTTTGGTCATTAGATTCTCCTCCTAGCAGCTTCTGAATGGGCCGTAAGTTCTTCATTACGAGCTAATAATTCAGCTAAAGGTGCTATGGATTTAACTGTTTTCGTATCTAATGCAATAAGACTAGTAATTTTGAGAAAGTCTAATACTGATAATGGCGAAGAAAATTTCGCTGCACCACCTGTTGGCATCACATGACTGGGACCAGCAATATAATCGCCCATTACTTCGCAAGAAAATTCGCCCAAGAAAACACCTCCAGCATTTTTAATTTGCGGTAAAATTTCTTGTGGGTCTTTAGTTATAATAGATAAGTGTTCTGGGGCAAAATTATTTATTATAGATATAGCTTCCTTAAGGCTTGAAACTATTATAATCCCACCATTATTTTCAATCGCATATTGTGCAATTTCAGCACGAGATAATTTTGGTATTTGTTCTTCAATTGAACTCTTAACCATATTTGCAAGGTCTGGACTTGTGGTTAGTAAAATTGGAATTGATAAAAAATCATGCTCGGCTTGAGCGAGTAAATCAGACGCGAGTAATTCAGGGTCTGCTGATCCGTCAGCTAAAATAACTGCTTCAGTCGGGCCTGTGATACCATCAATTCCTACAATCCCATATACCTCTCGCTTAGCTAAAGTTACAAAAATATTACCTGGACCAACAATTTTATTGACTTTTGGGACTGATTCTGTACCAAATGCAAGAGCTGCAATTGCTTGAATTCCTCCTATCCGAAAAACCCTAAGTTTTATGTTAAAATCACGCATTAAATTACATGTAGCTAATATTATGGGGGAAATTGGAGATGGTGTTACAATTATTATCTCTTCAATGCCTGCTATAATCGCAGGACAGACGCTATGAATGATTGTCGATGGAAGCGGAGCAGAACCTCCAGGTACATAAAATCCCACACTCTGGATGGGAGTTAATATTTGTCCTAAACTTCCTCCTAAATCATTCGTAGTCCAAGAAGATATGGGTTGTTTTCTATGAAATGCTAATATTCTGTCTATAGTTTTAATTAAAACTTCTTTAATCTTCGCATCGATAGATTTTAGTGCCGTTTCCATTAGATCTACTTTAACTTCAATTGAATTTGAAATATCAGTATTATCTAATTTCTTAGTCCATTCAATAAGAGCGAGATCGCCTTTTTCAATTACATCGTTAATAATTCGCTTAACAACTTCTTGTGGTGTTAAAGGCTTACCAAAAATTTTGATGATCTTATTGTTAATTTGAGGTGAGACAGGTGTATTAACAATTGATTTGCGTATTAATATAGATTTTTTAGCTTCCTCTAAAGAATAAATTGGAATCATCATTTATCCTCCAGATTCTTTAATAGTTCTTTATAACGTTTCGGTTCTTCCTCAAAAATAAATAAAGTCGGACTAACAACAACTCCACTTCCACCAATTTCTCTTAATGCTCTTATAGTTTCCGTTAATTTCCTTTTTTCAACAATTATATGAATAGCAAACCAAGATCCTCCTTCTGAAGAAATCACGGGCGAGATCGTTGGACCTTGGAGTCCTTTTAGACTTTCCTTTGTAAACATTTTTTTAGCAATATTTTCAGGATCTTTTCCACGCATATTTATGAATACTGAGACATATTCTTTTGCTCTTATAGTTGCTTCAAAGTATTCAAGAAAAGTTGAAGAAATATCCAAAACAATCTGATTTTGTTTTAAGATTTTTCGATTTGCTATAAAACACGCTTGGGATTGGAGAACACAACCATCTTGCAACATTTTTAACCGATTATCTTTAAGCGTTTGTCCTGTGGAGACTAACTCGACAATTATATCAGAATATCCTAATGTAGGAGCAACTTCTATAGTTCCTTCTGCTTTGATTAATTCAAAATCAAGTTCGTGCCTACCAAAAAAATCCTTTGTTAATAAAGGGAATTTAGAGGCAATGCGTAAAATTTGTTTGCGTTGTTTCAAATCTTTCATCGAAATTTCTTTCCAATTTTCGGGTATTGAAACTTCTAAGGTACATTTTCCAAATTCTAAATTTTCGTGAATAATTACTATTTTATTTGGATCTTTCAGAGTTAATTCAGTTAATATATCGAAACCAACAATTCCAAATTCTAAATTCCCATTAAATACACCATTTATGATATCTTTTTGCCGCTGAAATACTATTTGTATATTTGGGAATCCTTCTAACCATCCAATATATTGCTGCCTATTTCTTCTTAATTTAAAACCACACGAATCAAGAAATTCTTGGGTTTCAGACGCCATACGACCTTTTGAGGGAATTCCCATTCTTATTAATTGTGAATCTGATTTTTCACTCACATTTTTATTTTCCATAATTTCTTCTACTCCATAACTCGTTTAATATATCTTGAAGTTTAATTCCTTTTTTAGCCATAAAAACCATAATAAAATACAATAAATCTGCAATTTCCCAAACTAAATTTTCATCACTAGTATAATTAATGACTTCATTACTTTCTTCTCGTATTTTTTCGATAATTAATCGCTCGTCTTTGGAAATTTTGCTGGTATAAGAATTAGTGACTGGATTTAAAATTCTATCTTGAATGATGTCATATAAATCTGATAATTTGAACTCTTTATTGCCAAAACAAGAATATCTCTGTAAGTGACATGCAACTCCCTCCTGACGAACGTTAAATAACAGGGCATCTTGATCGCAATCATATCTTACTTTATTTAGCGTTTGATGATTTCCTGATGTTTCCCCTTTAATCCAAATTGATTTTCGAGAACGACTATAATAAATACCTTTCTTTTGAATTAGGGCTTGAGTTAGAGAAGCTTGAGAGGAAAAAGAAAGCATTAAAATCTGATTGTGTTCATCTTGAACAATAGTGGGAATTAAACCCTCGAGTTTCTGAAAATCTAAAGCAGATATAAGGATTTGAAGCATCTCTTTCTCTTTAAAGATCTCAGATGAACAAATGAAGGGATTCACCCCCTTTTTTTCTAGTATTTCCGTAAATTTATTATTAGTATCAAGAAAAGTTAATGGATAATTATTAAAATCAGTTATATAGTCTATTACTGCAAGAACGGTACTTTCATCAATATTTAAATCTTTATCATAATCAATCAAAAATTCTGAGCAGTAGGGAACCACACGGTTAATATTCTCTTTTAATTCATTTTTTAAATCAATTAAATCGTTATTGAGGAGTAATTTTTCTCGTAGCGTAATTCTTGCTATAATGATATTTTTTGATACATTTTGGCTGATATTTTCGACTTCTTTCTCAGGAATAATAACTTTTTTTACGCCCTTTTGCAAAACTGATTTTATCGTTTCTAATTTAGGTGAGTTCATCACTAGATTGCATTCAGCAACCTTACATATCCCTTTTAAAAGGCTATGAGAACTAATATTGCTTACGACTACGCTACCAAAATAATTTATACTTTTAGCATAGTTAATTATAAAATTCTCATCGATTTTTAACTGATTTTCATACGATGATTTAATCTTGCTAATATTTAACTCAAATTTTAACATAAATGCACTTGGTATAAGTTTTTTCTATTGTAGTTTAGTTATTGTTTATTCTCGTGGAATTATAAATCTTATTTCTAATTTTCAATTTAGATAAACTATTTTGAAAAATTTATAATTCAAACGAATCTTAAGAAGATCAGATATTGTAATATAATTTCTCTAAGAAATCGATGGAGTAAGTCATATGGTAAAAGGGAATAAATATGGAACTCACAGAGTTATTGAGCCTAAAGGTACGCTTCCTCAACCCGCGTTTAAAATTTCGAATGATATGAATATATTCGATAATGAAATTTTAATAAATGTTGATTATTTGAACATCGATTCCGCAAGTTTTGCTCAATTAAAGGAAGAAGCGGGAGGAGATGTCGAAAAAATAAAAATAAAAATACTGGAAATTGTTCAAGAGCGAGGAAAAATGCAAAATCCAGTTACGGGTTCAGGTGGAATGCTAATAGGAAAAGTAGAAAAGATAGGTACTGAATTACAAGATAAAATAGAATTACAGATAGGAGAGAGAATTGCATCACTAGTCTCTCTTTCATTAACTCCTCTCAAAATTGAAAAAATCTTAGATATTAATCCAGATATAGATCGCATTGAGATTGAGGGAAAAGCTATACTTTTTGAAAGCGGAATTTACGCAAAATTGCCTGGAGATATGGAAGCAACTCTAGCGTTAGCAGCACTCGATGTTGCTGGAGCTCCAGCACAAGTAAAAAATCTCGTGAAAGAAGGTGACACAGTACTGATTCTAGGTGCTACGGGCAAATCTGGACTCATGTGTTCATATATGGCAAAAAAAATGGTTGGAAATAGAGGGAAAGTCATAGGACAAGCTAGAAACGAAACCCGAGCTGAATTTCTTAGAGAAACCGAATTTTGCCACGAAATTATTATCGCAGAGGTATTAAATCCGATAAATGTTTTAGAAGAAACTCTAAGAGCTAATGGTGGGAATGAAGTAGATATAACAATTAATTGTTTGAGCATCCCCAATTCGGAATTATCTTCTATCCTCCCCGTGAGAGATAAAGGTATTGTTTATTTCTTTTCAATGGCCACCAGTTTCACTAAAGCAGCTTTAGGCGCTGAAGGCATAGGAAAAGACGTGACGATGATAATAGGTAATGGATATACTAAAAATCACGCACAAATTACATTAGATTTATTACGAGAATCTGTAACTCTTAGAAGAATTTTCGAGGAAAAATATGTAAAATAATTAAAATAGCTATTTTTCAATCAAACTTCTAATAGGATAGTATCCATATTTCTTAACAGTATCAATCATCGCTTTAACATTTTCGTATTTACAGATACTTAAAATATCAGAACCAGCGCCTAGGATGAATCCTCCACCTTTCGCAGCATCTTGCAGAGCTTGTTTTGTCGCTTCTACTGTCGTCTCTATAGATCCGTACGTTAAAACATAAGTGGCCGAAATATTTCCAATTAAACAAATATCTGCTCCGAATTCTTTTTTGAGGGGTTTCAACCTCATACCCGATTCGTACTCTAAAGGATCAATTCCATCTATTCCAGCATTAATAAGATATGGAATAGTTTCTGAAACATCTCCATCCGAATGAATAAGTAATTTAGCACCATGTCGATGAGCATTATTAGCTAGATCTTTGTAAACTGGAGTTACAATCTCATTCCAATGCTTAGGGTTATAAATTGTACTTCCTTTTAATGCCCAATCATCGCAAATAAATACCAAATCAATTCCTTTCTCAAAAAGGCAGTTCTGTAATTCTTTTGTAATTCTTCCTAAAGCATTAGCAAGTTCTTTAACTAAATTAAAGTGTTTTCGTATCATGTATGCAAATCTATTTATCCCTATCATTGACCAGCTCGCAAACGCTACAGAACCACCAGTAGGGATTGTAACCAGACCTTTTTGAAGATATTTTTCCCAAATTTTTTTAAAAGATTTAAAATGAATCTCACTTGCGGGTTCCCATGTATTTATGTAAGATATCCATTCTTTAAGTAATTCTGGTGTCTTCAAAACTCCATCCCGATACCACTCACCGTCATAATACTGAGCCCATTCAGTATAGGATTTAATGTCATATTGCTTTAAAATTTCCTCTGGAACTTCGGGTTTCTTATGAGAATGGGTTCTTATTCGATCATAGTGATACCATATTGAATCAAATCCCATGTGAAGTGCTGCTTCATACATAAAATCCTTTGAAAGAGGACCTTTCGAATTTTTATCAATCCCCATGTGATCTGCTACTTTTTTAGTGAACGGGTAATCAAAGACTTGTGCTAAGGTAGGAACGCGGTCAGGTTCTTCATGTTCTAGTGTTTTAATTATACACTCATGGACATCCATATCAATCAATTCAATTATTTTTTAGTGAGAAATATTAATTAAATTAAATTAAAATTCATTTTAAATTAAATTTTGTGAGACGAACACGGATCTTAGAATATTTCTCCTTCAAACTCCTAAACTTTAACAAATAAAAAAAATTAGTTACGATAGTAAAATAAGATTTCTGGTAACTATCATGAAAGTAAATAGGCGAATGGAACTATTTGGGAAAGTAAGCGATGAAGATTGGAACAACTGGAGATGGCAATTTAGAAATAGGATAACTACTATCGAAGATCTCAAAGAATTCATTCCTTTAACAAAGGAGGAAGATGATCCTAGTATCTTGGAAAAGATGAGAATGGCTATCACTCCCTATTATTTATCATTAATCGATCCACATGATCCATACGATCCTATCCGGAAACAAGCAATTCCTACAATACATGAGCTCATTAGATACCCAGGTGATTTAGAAGATCCTCTTCACGAAGAGGTTGATAGTCCCACTCCCGGTTTAACTCATAGGTATCCCGATCGAGTTTTATTTTTAGTTACGGAAAACTGTTCTATGTACTGTAGGCACTGTACTCGAAGGAGATTTGCAGGTCATCACGATAAAGCACCTCCAAAGGATCAGATAGATAAATGTATAGATTATATCCAGGAAACACCCTCAATTAGGGATGTCTTATTATCGGGAGGAGATGCGATGCTTATCTCAGATAAAATATTAGAGGACATCCTGATAAGGCTAAAGGAAATCTCACATGTTGAAATCGTTCGGTTAGGTTCTAGAAGCCCAGTTGTTATGCCACAAAGAATTACTCCTGAATTATGTGAGATGCTTAAACAATATCACCCCGTATGGTTTAATACTCACTTCAACCATCCGAATGAAATCACTGAAGACTCTAAGAGAGCGTGTGAAATGCTGGCAAATGCAGGTATTCCACTTGGAAATCAGTCGGTTTTATTAAGAGGAGTAAATGATTGCATACATGTGATGAAAAAATTAGTTCATGAGTTAGTAAAAATTCGTGTTCGTCCGTATTATATTTATCAATGCGATTTATCAGTTGGACTAGGGCATTTTAGAACCAGTGTGGCGCAAGGTATTGAAATAATCGAAGGTTTAAGAGGACATACATCTGGTTTATGCGTCCCTACATTTGTGGTTGATGCACCAGGTGGAGGAGGGAAGATTCCTGTTATGCCCGATTACACAATCTCTCAAGGTAACTCTCGAGTTGTTTTGAGGAACTTTGAAGGTGTTATTACTACCTACGAAGAACCTACGAATTACGTACCAGATTGTCATTGCGAAGATTGTGAAAAGCAAATTGGTGTTTCAGCCTTATTGAGTGGTCAAAAAATGAC
>JAGXNP010000122.1:9243-9515 GCA_019894885.1 Promethearchaeota archaeon
ATAAGGAAAAGCAAATTGAGCAAATGAACTGAGGCTAGGTTATATTATTAACGATTTTAAAAAAAATTAGGAAACGACTTTATTCTAGAGATGTCTTGCAGTTTGGGCATTTTTTTAAGAATTTATTAATCTCAACTCCGCAGAATTCACATATCCTCATATCTTCTTTTTTTGCTATGCCATTTTTCTCATCTTTATTAACTAATACATCAGTTTCTTCCTTTTTTACCCTTTTATAAATATTAACGGTGCGTACTCTTTCAGTATATGAA
>JAGXNP010000123.1 GCA_019894885.1 Promethearchaeota archaeon
TCTAGATTGTTTCGCATATTTCCAGAAAGTCAAAATAGACATTATTCTGGAACATTTTATAATTAACTATTTTCCAATATATAAGATTTACTATTACATTTTAAAAGTAGAAAAGAGGAGTGGAACAATATTCCCATTTACTGTGTTCTAACCGTGTAGAAAATATTTGGGTTTACTCAATTTGAATTGAAGTTATTGATTTCTGTGTTCAAAAAGATTTAGTGAATAGAATTTTGTGAGTAATAAATTTTTTGTATAAACTTATAACTTTTTTTATAAAAATTTTGCATAACACCTAATATTTAAATATATGAGGACTATTACAGATAAGACAATTTGTTTTTTTGATTTTTATTTCAATTTTTTTGACTGCAATAAGCAGTCAATCTTTTTTTTGTAAATCGCTTAAAACTTGTTGAGTAATATTAAACTGACAAAAAAGTTCTAATATTAACCTCTCGCATTAAAAATGTTGTAAATGCATTTTTTGAACATGAATATTTATAAATAGCATATAATTAATCCATATAATCAAATTTTTTCTTTTGGTTAAGAATTTAGAAAACTGGTGATGATTTGACTAAATCTTATAATGAGATTAACGAAAAAATTAAGAATGGTAGTGCTGTTGTAGTAACTGCTGAAGAAATGATAAAAATTGTGGAAGAAAGAGGGATAAAAATAGCTGCTGAAGAGATTGATGTAGTGACTACAGGGACTTTTGGACCTATGTGTTCCAGCGGCGCATTTCTAAATTTTGGGCACTCTGATCCTCCGATTAAATTCGAACATCTATGGTTAAACGATGTTCACGCTTATCATGGGAATGCAGCAGTAGATTGTTATATTGGCTGCACCAGGATGGCAGATATACGACCATTTGAATACGGTGGAGGTCATATAATAGAAGATCTTGTTTCAGGAAAGGAGATTAGATTAAGAGGAAATTCGTACACGACCGACTGTTATCCATTGGCAGAAGTGAACACAAAATTTACTATTAACGAGATAAATCAGGCAATTTTGCTAAATCCAAGGAATGCATATCAACGATATGTATGTGCAGTGAATAGTTCAGACAAAACGCTGTATACTTACATGGGTAAATTATTACCCAAATTTGGCAATGCTCATTTTGCTGGCGCGGGTGCGTTGAGTCCTTTGAGCAATGATCCGGATTATGAAACAATCGGTATAGGAACCAGAATTTTCCTTGGTGGAGGGATAGGATATGTAATTGGAGAAGGTACTCAGCACAGCCCCGGAAGTAGATTTGGAACATTATTTGTTAAAGGAGATCTGAAACAAATGGTACCAGAATATTTAAGAGGTGTAACTTACGAGAAATATGGTACATCTCTATTTGTGGGTTTAGGATTAGCGATTCCAATTTTAAACGAGGGATTAGCGAGAAAAACTGCTATATCTGACGCGGATCTTCTAACGGATGTCGTTGATTACGGCGTTCCGCGACGAGATCGCCCTAAACTTAGGCAAGTAAGTTATGAGGAGATGAAAAGTGGATATATCGAATTGAACGGTAAAAAAGTAAAATGTTCCCCTATGTCATCATTTTATTACGCTAAGAAGATTGCTGAAACCCTAAAGAAATGGATTCAAGAAGGTAAATTTTTCCTAAATCCACCAGCTGAAACATTACCAACTGATACAATGTTTAAACCAATGAAAATAACATCAGAATTGAAATTCGTTAAAGATTTGAAGAAAAAAGCAGAAACTTGCTTCGACGACTGTGACATTAAGTTAGTTGCTGAAAAAATCATAAAGAATAATGTAAATCACATCGTCATTATTGACCGAGACAACATACTTAAAGGAATTGTCACGAGTTTTGATATCACCAAAGCAATTGCTGAAGATAAGAAAGAGCTTAATGAAATCATAACAAAACGAGTTATCACAGCCTCAGACAATGATCCTCTTGATATCGCTGCAAGAAAAATGAAAACTAATGAAATATCAGCGTTACCTGTGGTCAACGAGCAGAATAAAGTAGTAGGAATTATTACTTCGGAGGAGTTGATGTGAAATGACAATAATAAATTGTACTTTACCCTTTGGGGTCATTCGGGATATTAATAACTATTCTAAAATAATCAATGAAATATTGAGATACGATATTACATTCAACATCTTAAAATTTTCAACGGGTTCAAATGGAGTAAACTTATTACTAGATGTTCCGGAGGACAAAATCAAAACGATAACAGATTCATTAAAAAAAAATAACGTCATCGTTAATAAGAAAGGTCGGGTTATAGTATTAGATAATTGTATAGATTGCGGAGCCTGTATTTCGCTATGCCCGACCGAAGCATTATACTTTAACGGTAATTATAAGTTAGAATTCTCCTATGAGAAATGTATTGGATGTTTATTATGTTTAGATTCGTGTCCGAGGTATGCAATTGAAGAAATGTGAACAAATTTTTCTTTTTTCTTTGACTACTGCTGAGTAATAATCTCAAAAATTTCCTCAAGACGAGGTGTTTTTCTAGTTAAAGAAATACAACGTTCTTCTTCGCAACCTCTAAGAATAGCGATTAATTCGTTAAGATGAATTGTTGGAATCTCTAACTTCTCACCAAACCATTTTTCGATATTATCTCTATATTCTGGTTTACTTAACGTATAGAGACAAGTTGGGCAAGGCATCAAAAGAAAATCCGCTCCTACATTTTCTGCACTTTTTAACTTGTTATAAGTTATTTTAAGAGCTTCCCGAGGATTAATTAACAATTGACTAGCACCCCAGCCACAACAGCTCTCTCTTTCTTGGTAATCAACAGGAATCCCCCCAAAAAGCTCAATAAGCCCTTCAAGTTTGGTTTTACTACCAAAATAGCTATCTAGCGTTTTCTTATCTCTCGAAAGGTTCAAGTAATGGCAACCGTAGTGAATAGCAACTTTTAGGTTCCCTAGGTCGAACTTTAAAGTGTTAAGAACATCATTCCGTATAAGATACAAAAAGTCCAAATCGTGGACCAGTTTTAGCTTAGGATTTTCTAAAATATTATATATTCCAGGGTATCTTTCCCCATCAACTTTTTTACTAATTGAATTTAGGATTTCTTGAGTTTTTACTCTTACTTCAGGGTTTTTTAAAAAATCTCTTCCTCTAAGAAGGGAATTGTAGCATCCATTACAACTAAAAAAGGCAATGTCTGCCTGTTGATTCATTTCGTTAAGGTTTCTTTCATTAATTGCAGAAAATTGAGCTCTAGTGATAAGATTTCTCTGAAAAAAAGTACCGCTGCAGCATGATTGATTAAGACACGTACTTGATTCTAACTGAAGTTCTTCTAATAGATCTTGAAATCCCCACCTTACTCCTGGGAAATACTTTTCTAAACATGCTTTGAACAAACATATTTTTTTTTCTTTGAAATAATCTAAAGGATTTTCAGGGTATTCCTTTTCAATTTCATGTAAATCTAATGCTAAATTATTAAAATTCATAAATTTCCTTAAGATTTTTTTCTTTTTGATTTCTGCTTCTCTTTACTTGCTTTAAATACATATTTTATACGTGCGAAATCGCATATTGTGTTTAATTCGTCGATTCGTTCTTGTGGTAAATTTTCTCCTAATGGTTCTTCTAAAACTGTCCCTTTAGTTAGGTATCTCTCTGACATTTCAACATATTTCCTTAAATCGTTATAACGGGGTCCATAACCTCTTTTAAAAGACTCGTTCCTTAGATTTATAATAAGCAAGGGTATATTGATATTCTCTTTTGGACATACTCGCTTACATCTTTCGCATAAGTAGCAGTGCCAGATATCTGAATCTTTCAAAACGCTTTTATCTCCACGCAAAACTTTTTGAATGATTTTTCTACTATTGAATGTGGATACTTTAGCTGCAGGACAATCGCCTACACATTTTCCACAGGAAATACATTGTATTATATTTCTATTTTCATCCACATCTTCTACTAATTCCTTATAAAATGCCCAATTCCAATCCAGCTCGGTGTGATCAGCCATATTTTTAGTATTTTTAATTATTATTTGAACATTTCAACTTCTTTGAGAGACTTATAGCTTATAATCATTAATATTTATAAGATTTAATGATTATAAAAATAAATATAAAAATCGAAGATTTTTATTTTTATAAAGATTTTAAGCCATTTAAATTGTTGTTCAATGCATTTAGATAGAGATTGCAATAAATATATTTAAGTTTTTAGAATAATTTATTATATAAATCAGTAATAATTATAAGGGAGCAGATATAGGCAAGGGTAATTAAAATTTTTTCTGAGGAGTTTAAGGTATGGTTCTGTATAAAGACGGGAAAATCTATTTGAAAATAGTATATTGGGGTATGGCTAGGTCTGGAAAGACCACTATTTTAAAAACGCTGTATCGAATAACTAAGGAAACAAAAAAAGATATTGTTCCAATTGGTGAATTACAAATAATTGATAAAGATAGTGGGGCAACATTATTATTTGATCGCGGTCTTTTTCAATCTACAAAACAAAAAGAAGTCTATTATCGGGTTTATACTGTTGCTGGACAAAAGGGCTTTACTCCCCTAAGAAAGAAAATATTCGATAAAGTTAATGACCCGACAGATGCAGTTATATTTGTTGTTGATTCACGTACTAATTTTCTTGAGGATAACGTTGAATCATTATTGGAATTAAAAAACATGGCAAACAATAGACTAATAAAAGAAATTCCGATGATCGTAATGTTAAACAAGCAAGACCTTGATGATATCATAGATGAAGAGGATTTTAAGGTGATTTTAAAAAACGAGAGATTAATGTATAACCCTAATAATGAATTATACATATGGAATCCGTTAATTTATACTTCTTGTGCATTATATGATCAAGAAAAAGATATTTACCGCAGTTTTCACGAATGTGCTCGTAGAGCAGTTCTTTATCATGTTTATGGAGAAGGTAAAGCACCATTAGAAAGTGATATATCAAAAAATTCCATAAAAGCAATATAAACAAGTAATTCTCCTTAAATCATTAACTGTATTTAATAAATGTAAAGCTTCACGAATTAAATTACAGTGTAATCTAAAAATGAGGATTTTTCTTTTAAAGGATTAATTAATAGTTTTAGATGATGTAAGTATTGATCTATAGAAATTTCTCCTTTTTCATAGCGCATTGGTAATGTTTTAATCAGGTAAAAAGGAGTATATTTAACGAAACGAATATCAGTAAAGAGATAAACAACCCCTTTTGCTTCAAATATGATCTTTTTTTCTAATAGTTCTTCAAATAAATCTTCTCTATTATTTAACAAGTTAAGGCTGTCATTTACGGTTAACTCGCCTTTTCTTAGAGCTTTTATTAAGTTATAAACATCGTTATCGATCAATAAACTTACAATTAATTTGCTCTCGATCTCTTGGCTACAGTTGTAATTATTGTAAAATTTTATTATTTCTTTCTTAAATTTCTTGGATATTTTTTCATCAATTGTATCATCGGGTAGAATTAATGATGGAATTCTCATATACGATAAGTCATTAATTAAGAAATAACACTCCTTAATTCCTGGGAGAGATTTCTTCAGAATCAAATTTTCTCGAAGAAATGAAATCAATAGTAAATCGATATTTACGGTAGAAAATCCGTAATCATTTCGGAGAATTTCAATTAACTCGTTTTTAGTAATAACACCATTCCTTAAAATTTGTAATATCGTGAATTTTATTTTTTCTTGAAAAAATGAAATTAAATCTTGTCCTTCTAACTTATTGAAATTTTTAATTGTATTAAATGCTTCTGAAACAGCTCTAGTAATTTTATCAGTGTTGATAAGCTCTAATAAATTCTTTGTTATCACTGCTAAAATGTCAGAGGATATTACATCGCTAACTTTACTCTTAGTCTTTATTATTAAGACAAGAAAATAAATTTCTCCTTCGAATTCTTGTATAACGGATATAACACTCCGATCTTTATCCTCTAAAATAAAATCTAATTCTATTAAGGAATTCTCCTTATTTAGCTCGTGTTGAGCCCATATTTTCAGAAAGATATCCTTTGAGGGATAAGCTCCTTCTGGAGGATATTGAATTATAGGTATTGGTCCAGTGCTTTTGTTCCAATGAATTATAATTAGTCGTTCCATTATTACGAAGTATATATGTAAAGTAAGTTAAAAAGGTGATTTATTTTGGAGAATTTGTTTTTTATATAATAAAATAAGGAAATTCAGTTATAAATTCTATTGTGAAAATCAGTAGAAGATCATAAAAGTTTATGCAGATTTTAGGAGCATAGGATAAAGAACTTCAAGAGTTTTTAATGTATTAATAAGCATTTCTTTCAATTTCTCATCATTTGTAAAATCGGGACTATTAGAAAAACATGCGATTATTTGATTTGCAAGTGTTTTATCATATTGATGATACTTTTGATTCTTAAACTTAAACAAAAAATTAAATTCCTCTATTAACCAACCCAACTTCTTTATAGTGTTTTCCTTCAATAAATTTTCATAATCATCGTTGTATAAATACAGAATAAATACCTCTCTTATTAATAAGATTAATACAACTTAACTATGATCCTAGTAAAATTAGGCCTTAAATAATTATGTATGAACTTTTTAATTTGTTTTTCCACTGACAATTTTCATAGAAATTCTAAATTTCGAATCTAAAGTGATATTTCGTGATATTTTTAGAGAGTTGCCATATCGATTGGATATTATTCGAATTAATTGCATTGCTAAGATCTTTATACATTTTTGACAAGGCATTACTTGTGTCTGTTTTGAGTTCACTATTCTTTAATGTTTTTTCTTCTTTAATCATATTTTACAAACAAATCGTAGCTATAAAAAAAATCAATAATATCCAAATAACATCCTAAAAAGTTAAACACCGATTTTAAAAAAAAAGACTTTATTAATGCTCGAGGTAAAGAAACCTTTCTAAATAATAAAGCCAAACTTGAGAATAAGTGTTTCCTACAATAAGATCACTAGCATGAGCAGCAAAAGGGAAGGTTAAAACAATACAATCTACTCCCTCGTCGTTTAATGAACTTCTAATTCTTTCTGCATTATCTATAGAAACTAAATCGTCTCTTAAACCTTGAAAGATTAGCGTCGGAGGGTCGCTTGGGTCTGCTAAATTACTAGGAGTAAATTTTTCGAATGCTAGGGGATTTGACAATGGATCACCAGGTAATAAAAAGGAAGGAGCAAAATCTGGAGGGTAGATTGGGATAATTCCTTTTATAGTTAACGCATTGCTGAAATTACCTGAGAAATAAGGATCATTATAACCCAAACCAATTACTCCGGTTAATTGTCCTCCTGCCGAACCACCCATTATGAATATCGAATTTAAATTAGCGTTGTATCTATCTGCGTATGTTGTTTCAAGGAGCTTTGTAAATGTTCCAATTTGATATACCATATCATGCAATGTAAAATTTCCTTTCACATAATCTGGAGTTGGTATAAACGAAGAACCTCCGGAATCAAACAACCCATATTGGATGTCAAAAACGATATATCCTTGAGTAGCAAGATATTTATTTAGTACAAGAACATTTCCGAGGCTTTTATCTCCGTACTGCCAGCTTCCACCATGAAGTTTTATGATAACGCTACCATTCCCAGGTAAGTCCGAATATACGCCTTTTGGGTAATATACATCAAAATACAACCTAATACCATCAGCATCGTAATACAGAACATCGGTTTCAACATTACAATCTCTATGAGGGAATCCCAAAAAGTAATTATAAAGATTGAACTGTGTTGGTAAGAAATAATTATTAACTCTTTGTGGAATGTCGCTTCTCCAATTTTCGCCATACGCTACACTAAACTCAGTTTCTGCTGTTTGAATTGAAACTGGCACTGACATTAAAGGTAAAGCATTTAAAACTGTTAGTAACAAACCAATTACTAAAATTGAGATCCTGTTCCAATTTTTAAAACGGTTTTTATGGGTCAATTTCAGTAGAAGTAATGTCGTTGGTATATACAGAAACATGAGAAATCCAGTGATTTGGGTAATGAAATAGGACATTGATATGATTAAACTGTTTTTTATTGGAAATAGTAAAACGATCGTAAAAATTATACCGACCAGAAAAGTTAGATAGCACAATAACCTTAGAAATTGCTTCACATATTTTACTTTTTTTGATTTATTCAAAAGTCCATGCACCTCTATTGTCTATGTTTGTAAAAGTAACGATACAGAAATGAAATCCGTATAAATTAGTTATTAAAAAACCAGAAACTATCATTATATTGCCAAGAACTAAAAGGGGACCGCTAATTATAAAAGCTGAGAAAATAATGCCGAAAACCAAAAGTAAAATGCTTGCAATAAATAATGCAAGATAATAATAAGATAATCTGTTTATTTGTTTTCCAATGTGGAAATTTTTATTTAAATAAATATCTGTAAAGTAAACAAGAGCTCCATTTAGTAACCACGAAAAAATTAATACAAAACCGAATAAGTCGTACAAGATGGAATTTGTAGGTAAGAAGAAGTAAATTATTCCTAGAGAAAGAGAAAAAGCACTTAAAAATATCCCTAATTTACTAACATATTTTATCACAACTTTACAATATTTTTCTTTTTTCATATTAATGAATCCGTTTTTGTTTAAATTTTTATTAAATCTAATTACAATCTCAACCAATATAAACTTATAGGAGTATATTAAAAATTAATTTAGTACAAATAAAATAGACTTGAAATTGATTTAGTGGCTTAACTATTATCTTTTAATTTCTTTTTTTCATAATGCTTGCTTACGAAGTAATATGCTATAAAGATAAGAATTAGAAATACTAATACAATCAATAATATATTATTAAAATTCGCAGATAATGCCTCGATTTCTCCACTCGGTAAATCATTGATATTTAAAGGAAAAGTTATATCAATTGTTAACGATGCACCAAGCCAAGAATAAAAGAACGCTCTCGGTATTGACCCTATTAATGTTCCTATAGAATATTTTTTAACATCCAAATCAACAAGTCCAGCTGTATAAGATATGGGATCAAAGGCAACAAATGGTAATAACCTTGCAACAATTATTGCTGACATACCATATTTATGGATAAAATCATCAGCCATAGATATCGCACTTTTTCCTACAAATTTCTCAGCAAGTGGTCGTCCACCTTTTCTACTAACATAAAAACATAGTAATGCAGCTGCCATTGAGCCAATGACACCCATTATTCCCCCCCCTATTAATCCCCAAATCATCCCAGCTGCAAGAAGGACTATTTCAGAAGGAATAGGAACTATAAGCCCTTGTATTGCCATTACAATAAAAAATAGCAAAAAGCCAAATATCCCAAGAAGGTAAATTGGATTAATGAACCACTCTACAACTAATGTTAACAGGAAAGTTTCTCCTTCCCCTAAGTAAATATACCAAAGCAACCATAATGAAATTACGATTAACACCAAAAACAAAATGATATA
>JAGXNP010000124.1:0-3874 GCA_019894885.1 Promethearchaeota archaeon
GTTCTACAGTGGTACAAACACTAGATTATATAATCTTTTAAGAATGTTATATGTAACAGAGTGTATATTAATCTGTCCTATTTATAAAAAAACCATTAAACGAACATCTTGAATGTGATATATGTGGGATGGTTGTAGAAGTTTGGAGATTAAACACTTCAGTTTCAATGAACCAAGTAGTAAAATGTTTAATCATATTTTCAGTG
Source organism: Promethearchaeota archaeon (assembly GCA_019894885.1). GTDB lineage: Archaea > Asgardarchaeota > Lokiarchaeia > Sigyniarchaeales > SOKP01 > SOKP01. The sequence continues at coordinate 207 of JAGXNP010000124.1, forward strand.
ATAAACCATGCGATACCACCCAATTAATTGTGCCAGAACATATTTCGCTAAAAGAATATAGAATTATATCTATAATCGTAAGTCTTATTGCTTCATTCGGAACAGAAATTAAAGAACAGAAATTAATAAATTTTCATGAAATTTAAAAAAAATTTCCACTTTATTTCTCGTTTGGCTAAATTTCTTTAATAGCTTTATCCTTATCTCATTATCCTCGCCATTTTCAATTAATAAGATCAAATTCTCTAATAAACCTTTATCAATAAAATTTACATGACTTAATTTATCTGGCAGATCTTCTGATGGCTTTTTGTCTATTTTATTAAATAACCAGACGATATCTAATTTAAATATTTGCTATGTCTTGATTTTTTGATTTCCGCATAACTCAAGCTAAAAAATCACTAGAAAGGAATATATTAGAAATTTAAAACAGATTTTGGTTATTTATGTTTTAAAGTCGATAGATTTAAATAGAGAAATTAAAGCAGTTATAAATATATCAGATAAATTAACATATATTAAGCATTGTCACGAAATCATTGAAAATTAACTAATGCCAATAAACTACTAGGAGAAATCATGGTATTCGAAGATTATAATAATTTTATCAAAGAAAGAAGGGCTTTAGAAGACCCTTATAACAAGGTTACTATTACGAAGGAAAAATATAAGCAACTTTTAGAAGCTTCAGAAAAATATGAAGCGCTTGTGAAGGAATATAGAGACATTGTCGCGAAGAAAACCGAATTAGAAAAACAAATTGAATTGCTAAAGCAGGATGGAAGAAAATTAAAAGAACTGGAAGAAAAAACGGAGAAATATTCGAATTCCTTATTGAGAGTCCAAGCAGAATATGAAAATTACCGAAAAATGAATCAGCGCGAAAATGAGAGATATGAACTTAAATACAAGGAAAAATTGCTAACGAAATTTGTTAAACTTTATGAGGATTTAACAAGAGCACTAAAAGTGCTAAACGAATTAGATTTGAACGATTCAATAAAAAAAGGGTTTGAAATGATAATAACGAATTTCCAAAAGATATTAGAAGAAGAGGGAGTAAAACCTATGCTTTCAGAGGGTGAAAAGTTTGATCCTTGCAAACACGAAGCATTAATGGTTGAAGTGAATGAAGAACTCCCTGAAAATACTATAATTGAAGAATTAAATAAAGGTTATTATTTAAATAACAAGGTATTGAGACCCGCTGGGGTTAAGATATCAAAAACCAAATCAAAATTATAAATTTAAACAAAAAACATAATAAAAATTAAAAAAAAAAGTGAGAAAATATGGTAAAAATAATTGGTATAGATTTAGGAACTTCCAATTCAGCTGCTGCGGTATTAATAGGTGGTAAGCCTACGATTATTCCTAGTACCGAAGGTAATACATTAGGTGGAAAAGCTTTTCCTTCCGTTGTAGCGTTTACAAAGGATGGGCAAAGGTTGGTAGGAGAACCTGCGAGAAGGCAAGCAATTTCGAATCCTGATCGAACAATTACAGCAATAAAGCGAAAGATGGGAACGTCCTATAAAGTGAAAATCGATAACAAAGAATACACGCCACAGGAAATTTCAGCAATGATTTTGAGAAAAATCAAAGAAGACGCAAGTGCTTATTTAGGCGAAGAAGTAACAGATGTTATTATTACAGTGCCTGCATATTTTAACGATAATCAAAGACAAGCTACCAAAGACTCGGGTCAGATCGCAGGATTGAATGTTAAACGTTTAATTAACGAACCTACTGCCGCGGCTGTAGCATACGGGTTAGATAAAAAAAATGCAAAGTTAAAAATTGCAGTTTTAGATTTAGGTGGTGGTACATTTGATGTTACAATAATGGAAATGGACAATCAAGTCTTTGAAGTAATCTCGACAGCGGGAGATACTCAATTAGGGGGAACCGATATGGACAGAATTCTTGTACAATATGTTGTTGATGAATTTAAGAATAAAGAAGGCGTTGATTTGAGCAATGATTCTATGGCACTACAAAGAGTTAAAGAAGCGGTTGAAAAAGCTAAAATCGAATTATCTACTTCAGTTTCGACTGATATTAATTTACCGTACATAACAGCAACTGATAAAGGTCCAAAACATCTTACTATGAGTATCACAAGAGCAAAATTAGAACAACTGATTGATCCAATTTTAAAAAGATTAGAAGCACCTATAATTAAAGCTTTGAAAGACGCGGAATTAAACAAAGGAGAAGTTGATAAAGTAATTTTAGTTGGTGGACCAACGAGAATGCCAAGCGTTCAAAAAATATTCGAAAATTTCTTAGGGAAAAAGCCTGAAAGAAGTATAGACCCTATGGAATGCGTTGCTATGGGTGCTGCTATTCAAGGTGGTGTTTTAACTGGAGAGGTAGAAGACTTATTATTATTAGATGTCACTCCATTATCCTTAGGAGTTGAGACCTTAGGCGGCGTATTTACTAAATTGATTAACCGAAACACTACGATTCCAACTAAAAAGGCGGAGACTTTCTCTACGGCTGTTGATAATCAACCTGCAGTGGAAGTTCACGTATTACAAGGAGAAAGACCAAAAGCTGTTGATAACATTACTTTAGGAAAGTTTCATTTGACTGGGATACCACCTGCTCCACGAGGTATACCTCAAATTGAAGTGACGTTTGATATCGATCAAAACGGGATTATCAACGTTTCAGCGAAAGATAAAGGAACTGGTAAAAGTCAATCAATAACGATTACTGCATCAACTAAAATGTCAGAAGACGAAATCAACCAAAAAGTAAGAGAAGCTGAAAGTTACGCTGACGAAGATCAAAAGTTTAAAGAATTAACTGAAACAAAAAATCACGCTGAGGCCTTAGTATATCAAACTGAGAAGTTATTGAAAGAAAATGAGTCGGTAATAGGAGACTTAAAATCTAATATTCTGGAAAAAATCTCTGGGCTCAAGAGTGCAATGGAATCTGATGATGTGGTTCGAATAAAGAGTTCAATGGAAACTTTACAAAATTCTCTACACGAAGTTTCATCTCGAATTTACGGACAGCAACAAGCTCCAGATCAAGGCCCTCCACCTGGAGGTATGGGTGGAGATAATTATGGACAACATGGAAAGACTAAAGACGAAGTTGAACAAGAGAAATTCCGTAGAGCTTCAGGTCAAGACGATGACATAGTAGATGCTGAATACGATTAAGTTCAAATTTAATTTTTTTTATTATTTTTTTTTCCATGAATTTAGATTAAAAGGGGTTGAAAATTATGGCAAAAGATTATTATAATGTGTTAGGGATAGAGAAAGGCGCGTCCAAGGAAGAAATTAAAAGAGCATTTCGAAAATTAGCAAGAAAATATCATCCCGATGTCAATCCTAACGAGGGAAAGTCAGGAGAGAAATTTAAAGAAATAAATGAAGCGTATAGTTTTTTAAGTGATGATAAAAAAAGAGAAATGTACGATAAATTTGGAGTTGTAGAAGGAGACACTTCATCTTATCAACAAAGGGGAGGCGCACCGGGAGGAGCAAGAGTGCAACGAGGTCCTGATGGAACTACATATTATTATTCAACCTCTGAAACGCCCGAGAATTTTGATTTTAGTGAGATTTTTGGCAACTCTGGAAACTCTAGAAACTCCAAGAGAAGACAATCATCGGGCAGTCATGATTTTTTTAACGATT
>JAGXNP010000124.1:3884-9427 GCA_019894885.1 Promethearchaeota archaeon
TAGGTGATATTTTTGATGTTTTTTCCAATAGGGAAGGAAGTACGAGGGCGAGAACCACTAGTCCGCAAAATTATCCAAGAGAAGGCGAAGACTTAAGATACGATATGGAAATAAGTTTTATGGACGCTTTCCTTGGAGGGAAAAGACAAGTTCAATATAAAGATCCCATTACGGGATCAAATCAAACGCTAACGGTTACCATTCCTCGAGGAGTTAGAGACGAACAAAAGCTTAGACTTAAAGGGAAAGGAATGCCCGGTGAGAATGGAGGTTCTCCAGGAGATTTGTACATAGCAATCCATGTAAAAGATCATAATTTATTTGAAAGAGATGGTGATGATATTTATATCGATCACGAAATTCCATTTACCACTGCTACATTAGGAGGTAAAATTCAAGTACCAGGAATAGAAAAAACAATAAATGTTACTGTTCCTGCGGGAACAAAAGATTCGACAGTATTACGATTAAAAGATAAAGGTTTTTATAAATTAAACTCTGAGGAGAGAGGAAACCAGTTAGTAAGGGTAAAAATAAAAATTCCAAAGAGAACTAGCAAGAAACAAAAAGAATTATTAGAACAATTAAAAGCAACAGGAGTATAAAAAGGTGATTAAATGTATGCTATATCAAACTTAAATATTATATCAGATTTATGCCCTGAATGTGATGGCAACGTAATTTCGTTAAATCAGATTGGGGAGATTGTGTGTTCTCAGTGTGGATTAGTTATTAAAGAAAGGGGCGTAGTTTTGTCCCACAGCGATAAAAGAGCTTACACCTCTCAAGAGAAAAAACAAAGAGAGCATACAGGGGCTCCAATTTCTAGTTTACTACCTGATATTGGATTAACTACGGTAATTGATAGAAAAGGTATTAAGGATCCTGATTTGAAGAGAGCAGTAAAATGGAATACGCGAATTACATGGGAAAAAAGAAATATTCTTATTGCTACAACCGAGCTTAAAAGAATATGTAGCAACTTAAACTTGCCAAATCATATAAAGCTCGAAGCTATAAAGCTGTATAAAGAAGCCTTCAAAAAGAAGCTGTTAAAGGGTAGATCCATTAATTCCATGATAGCAGCTAGTATATATTTAGCGATTAGATTAAAAAAGATACCACGTACTATGCAAGAGATTTTAGATGAATCATCAGAAAACGAGAAAGATATTAGAAGGTGTTATCGCGTTTTAATTAGAGAATTAAACATTAAATCTCCACATACCAAACCAAGCGCGTTAATACCAAGTTATGTAGCTACCTTAAAACTCAATTCCAACATTGAGATTAATTCTACTAAAATTGTTAACGCTTATTCTGAGAGATTTTCCACAAGTGGTAAAGATCCCAAAGGAATAGTAGGTGGAGCTATATACTTAGCTTGTAGATTGAAAGGATTGGAACTAACGCAAAAGGAAATTGCCGATGTTGTAGGAGTAACAGAAGTTACTTTAAGATCCAGATATAAAGAGCTCTCAACAAAACTCAACATAAAAGTTTAATTTTTTTTTTAATTTAAAAATAAAAAGAAAATAAAAAGTTTTAATAACTTCAATTATTCTGCGTTCCAATTGTATTCCCTAGGACCAGCCCAAATGAGCATTATAGCGGGAAGCATTACGAATGCTCCAGTTACATAGTACCAACCGAAGATCATAAAAATTATACCCCAAATAAACATCCATGGAACATTTATACTGCCAAATTTTAATGTCCACCCGTATAATGTTTCCCAGTCTTTTTCTCCGCATGGTTTTGAAAATTTAGGTCTAATAATGAATAACGATACAATTATTGATATAATCCCACCGATTAAAGGCCATATTAATCCTGCTATTGGATTTGGAACAGTGTATAAGACTCCCGGATATAATAGTGCAAAAGCAGCTCGAGCTTCTTCCCAAATTAACATTGTTGGTATTAATATCGCTAGTTCATAAAGAATCCTAATTATACCTAGTGCAAATAATATTATCCAAGCCCATTTTCCTAAACTAGACACCCACCCGGCGTGTTTCCATTCAGTTTCTCCCATACTTTTTCAACCTCATTACTTACTATTTTTTAGTATTAAATTTCGTATAGTTTTAAAATTTAATTTAAAATTAAGATTATATTCATATTCCTTGAATTTAAAATTGATCATAGTTTATTAATAAATTTTAAAGCACTCTTCATGTAATTTAACAAGATAGAGAAAAATGAAAAAAAGGATGTTAATCAATTTAACGATTTAAACCAAAATTAAGTCTCTGGATTAAGGATTTCTCCAACATAATAAAGACCAACAAGATTACCTCTTTTTTGAAATTTTCTCGACACCAGAAGGATGATAACATGTTCATTTTCGTCGATGTGACCTGTTTCAACGCCAAATCTTACTGACTGCTCGATTAAACTCTCAACATCCAAATTAAAAAAGTCGATATTCTCGATATATATGGGGTGTACTCCCCAAATAAGGTTTAATTCTCGCGCAGTTTTTTTAGAAGGAGTCATTGCAATTATTGGCAACGGAGGCCGGAATTTAGAAATCATCATTGCACCATAACCTTTTCTGGTAATCACTAAAATTTTACCCCTAAAATTTAATTCTTCCATTTCTTGAGCAAGAGCATGTATAGCGTGCCCAAGTGTTTGCGTGTGCGTTAATCGATCGGAATCGTAATCGTCAGGAGCTCGTACTGGTGTATTTTCGCTAGCTGTTGCTGCTATCTTGTTCATATATTCGACAGCGTTTATTGGGTATTTCCCTACTGCAGTTTCGGCAGAGAGCATTACAGCATCAGTCCCATCGATAACAGCGTTAAAAATGTCATTGGCTTCAGCTCTAGTGGGAACAGGTGTGTTTATCATTGACTCCAACATTTGGGTTGCTACAATTACAGGTTTTCCTTCTCGGTTACATTTAAAAATTAATTCCTTCTGTCTTAGTGGAACTTGGTCTGGAGAGATTTCAACACCTAAATCCCCTCTCGCAATCATAATACCATCAGATACTTCTAAAATTTGATCAAAATTATCGAGTGCGATAGGGCGTTCGATTTTAGATATTAATTTTATCTCTTCATTCCCGTAATTTTCAAGGAGTTTTTTGACTGTGAGAACATCATCTCCTCTAGAAACAAAAGAAATTGCGACAAACTCAGGATCAATATCTGCTATAAATTCTAGGTCTTTAATATCCTTTTCTGTAGGCACAGATTGAGTTAGTTCCCCAGTAGGAATATTTACTCCTTTATTGTTGCTAATTAATCCCCCAGCAATTACTTCTCCAATCAAGTGATCTTTTTCTTTACTTTTAACTTTAATTTTAATAATCCCGTCGTTAACAAAAAAAAAATTCCCCTTTTTCATTGATTTTAGAAATCCCACTAATGGTATGGAAAATTGAGTTTGGTCTCCACCTCCAGGGATCTCACTCTCAAATACTTTTACGTCTTGTCCAACATTTAATATGTAGGCTTCATCGTTCTTAAAATTGCCAACCCTAATTTTGGGTCCTTGTATATCCGCCATAATTCCAACTTTGTCATCGACACTTCTAATTCTTTCAACTAATTCACTCTTTTCTTTATGAGTTCCGTGAGAAAAATTTAATCTAAAAATATCGACACCTGCATCGATTAGACTTTTGATCATCTCTTTTGAACTAGATGCAGGACCAATCGTGCTTACAATTTTAACAGTGTTTTCTCTGAATGACATTTTACTTCAAATTTAAATCTATAATTTAAATACAAAACTAAAATAATTAATATTAATATTGTGTCTGGTTATAAATATTATACTTGTTCAATTAATTTTCTGAGTTTTTCAAAATCTTTTCTAAAGATAATTCTATGTTCTTTTAGTAAATTGACTGCTTCTGAAAAATTATTCTTACCGTGTATTTCTTTCAAAGAAAATAAACCAACTCTGAAGTGTTGAGGATATAGTGAAAATTGGATCAGTTTTAATCTATTTTCTTTGCTAAATTCTTTTGCTAAACTAACTAAAAGATCAGAACTTTGAGAAGCTAATAATATGGCCAAAAAATATCTGTAACTAGGATTTTTAGCATAGTTTTTTGTAGTTATGAAAATGAAATTGTTTAAATTTCCTTTTAACTCATAAATGTTCTTAATTTTTAAGGACTTAGAGATTCCATTAACCTTTTCTGAAATAGGAGGATATTTATTTTTTATTCTTTTAGCATCTTTTAAAATTTCTTTTTTCAGATAGTTTTGTAGGTTTTCCTGAGTATCATTATCAGAAGCCATAGGAGTAAGAATATTCTCTTTAATTAGATTGTTAGGTTTTTAAAAGTGAATTTTTAATATAAATCTTTAATCACAAATTCAAGGTCTAGTTTTTCTAGAGTCTCTTTTAACGGATATCCATTTTCGGGATTCCAGCCCATTCTGAGGCAGTACTTCTTATAAAAGTCTTTATATTCTATAGTTTTACCTTTTAGGGGCCCTTTTTTAGCGGGGGGCATTCCTATTACTCTATCTGGAAGCTCATTCTGTGATATTTTAATCCCTTCTCTTAATGTGAACGCTTGACGCAATGTTTGGATTCTTAGACCGGTTGCGATATACTCATCAATATTTTCTTTCCACCCTGTTAATGAATTTAAAAGATCAATAAAAGGATATGGACCAAAAGAAGTTGAAAACATGCACATGCCAGCACAGTCTAGTATTTGATGAAACCCTGTAGTAATAACTTGCGCTTCAACCCTCATGTTTTCGTTTTGTTTTTGCTTTTTTGGGAGACTTAGCTTCTTTTCGAATTTATTATAAGGTCCAATTTCAGCAAAATCAATACTTGCCGTAGTATGCCTTCCTGGCGTCGGATCAAAGGCATATGAAAATGCTAAAGATTCAAAATATCGTGGATCGTGCATAGGAATTTCTGAACCTAACGAATTCATAGCAAATTGTTCGCTCTCTTTTCCAATTTTATCCACTGCTATTTTTACACCATCAGCTAATATATCACCTATACCCTCTCTTAGTATTATTTTATTGACTAGACGCAAAATAGCCTGAGTATTCCCCCATGTTAATTCTAAACCATTTGTATCTTCCAAACTTATAAGCCCCCTTTCGAAACACTCGATTGCATAAGCAACGGTAGCTCCAGTTGAAATTGTATCAATTGCAGCTCGATTGCAAATGTCATTAATCTGGAATATTGAGAATAAATCATTGTTAAGCAAAAGAGAACCGAATGCACAACAAGTTTCATATTCAGGAATATGCATTTCTTCAATATTTAATTCAGGAACCTTCAGGATTGCTCCACATTGAACGGGACAACTAAAACATCCGTATTCTTTTACTTTATACTTGGTAATATTAATTGATGATAAATTGACTGATTTTTCGTAAGGGAAATCGTACATACCTATTCCTGACCAATTTTTAATAGGAGAGTCCCCTGTCTCCGCACTAATTGTATTTCCAATACTAGTTCCATAATTACGATAAATTGTTCGCATAAAATTTGGCGCATTAATCATTCCAATTTTAAGTCTGCGCATAGATTTTACC
>JAGXNP010000125.1 GCA_019894885.1 Promethearchaeota archaeon
AAATGACTATGCCTATTTAATTTGCTTTACTAATTGATACGGAAAATGGTTTCTCAATTTAGTTTATAAATCAAAAATTTTATTAGAATTTAAGTATTTAATATTGCAATTAGCTTTAATTATTGACATTTCAAATTTTAAATAGTGATATTGATGTCCGAAAAGGAAGAAAAGTTATTAGTTCGAAAAGCAACTTTAAATTTAAGAAGAAAATATGGAAGAACAAAGCAAATAAATATAGTAGAACGTGATGCATTTGTTCCCAGCTCTATAGAAAAAGAAATTAGAGAATCTCTTCCTAAAAAAAAATCAATATTAGCTTCTAACATAGCTCTTAAGTTTGATCTAAGGATATCGACCGCAAACTTGTTATTAAAGCAATATGAGGGAGAAGGATTAATAAAGTTATTAGATCCTAATCTAAAATTGAAAATATATGTTCCAAATTCTTAATTTTACTAGATTTATATTATTTCAGCTATTTATTCTTTTAATTCATTATTAGAAAATAATTTATATTTTTTAGGACTAATTCTAATAAAGCATATAATTTAAAGCAGATGTGGTCCAGTGGTAAGACGCCGGCTTCGAGAGTATGAGTTATTACCATAAAAGCCGGTGCGCGTGAGCGTTCGGGGGTTCGAATCCCTCCATCTGCGTTATTATAACCAGAAATTAGTTACAAGAGATACACTTTGACATTTGATATCATTGTTTTAGGTGATTTATACGAAGATTTGTATTATGAATCTAATTTCTATGAGGAACATGCCAAACTACTAGCGTCTAAAATTTTTAATTTTATAAAATATACTCCTGATGATCTAAACAAGAATATTTTAGAGAAAATAATTTTTAAAGGTTTTAGTGATCGTTCCATTCAAAATAATCGTCATTGTTATTTCAAAAGAGGGGGAAATGGTAGCAATATTTCAGAAATTTTTACTCTAAGTGGTATTCCAACTAAATTGGTAAGCATAATCCGGAGAGAAGGTGAATGGATGGTCGAAGAATTAGCCAAAATCGGAGTGGATACGACTAATATAATCCGTTCAAAGGAAATTCTTCCAATCAGGATAATTGTGACCTCAAACAATAGTACCAACATTATTTTAAAACCAAATTCACCCAATAAATGGGTTTTTAATGAAACAACATTTGAAGATTACGAATTTCAGAGATCAAAGTTAATATTCTGCGCTTCACTCTCAAATGCCTATATTGAAATCCTTGATAGGGCTTCTAAATTAGGATTATTAACCGCCTTTAGTGTAGAAGATCAAAATTTTGATTTCTATGAGAAATTTGGTAAAATACTTAACAGTAGACATGATATTCTGTTTTTAAACATAAATGATGCTAGTGTTATGTTGGAAGAAGAGCTATTTGTAGAGCAGATTGACAAAAAGTATAGCGATTACGCAAAAATACGAGTTTTCATATCTAGAAAAAAAGACACGGTTATAAAAACTGATAAATTAAATCTCCACTTTCCATCGCATGTTGAAGAGAATGAGATTGATTATTTATCTTCAAAGGAATGCTTTCAAGGAGGTTTTTTAATTAAATTTTTAGAGTTAATTGATAGCAAGGATTTGTTAAATGAGTTGTTAATTAATGAAAACATAGAAAATTTAAAGGGTCTTATAGTTAAATGTGAGGAATTTGCGGTGCATCTAACAAATTTTAAAAATTTTTACAAATATTTCCCAAATAGGAAAGATTTAGAAAAATTTATCATGAACTTTAAAAAATAACAATTTTTCGCTTTATTGTATTAATTGAAGAATCAGAGTTTCCATTTGAGCTTTAGCAGACTCCAATTTGTTTAAAAGATCTACAGTTTTCTCTAAGTCTTCTTCATCCTCTTCAATAATAAATAACAAATAGAAATCCAAATTCCCAAACTTTAATGTTTCTACTAACCCAGAATAACGACTACCACCTTCAAATTTATCTGAGAACTCAAGTAGCCTCCTATTCTCTGCGATTATTTTCTTTTGAACCTCTAAATATTTATCGTAGATCTTGATTTTTTCTAATAAATGTAGATGTGGACGGTAATATTCACCTATCGTTATACCCTTAGCATCAAACAGCGCTATCATGATAGAATTATAATTCTTACTAATTTTAGAAAACAGTCGAGATACCATTTCTATTTTTTCAAATAATAATGATAAGCCTGATGAGAACGCGTCCATGATTGATTTGATATCGTATATAGAAGTTTCAAAGAAAAAAATGTCAAAATCATTACTATATCTGATTAATGCGTGCTTAATTGTCAATATTCTCTGGTTTATAACTTTCTCTTTTGTGAGTTGAGGATCGAACTTGTGAAAAAGGATACATAACGGTGGATATTCTTGATTTTCCTTTAAAAAAAGTAAAATCTTATCAAGATAATCGATAGTTTCAACGTAACGGTCGTAATCTTGCGCATCAATAACATAGAAAAGTAAATCGGTACCACTAATGTATTTTGTTGGATTTTTTAAATATTCTTCTCTATATTGCAGCTGACCTCCAAAATCCATTCGAATAAACTCTATACCTAAAAATTTAAATGCATCTCTGGCTATCTTACGTGTTGGCATTAATTTAAGTATATCATCTTCAAAACCGAATTTTTTAGAAATAGCTGTAATTATACTAGTTTTACCTGCAAAATCAAGTCCCATAAAAGCGATCTTCTTTATTCTTTATCACCAGATTTTACTTCTTAGCTCCTAAAACTTTCCTTTTGAAAATGTCGGAAAAAATTCTACAAATTATTTATAGTAGAAGGAATTAATAAATCCTTACTTTTTAGCGAAAAAACAAAACTGAAATTAGAGCTAGTTTTTATTAGTTATAAAAAGATTAACCTCCCGAGATAGGAAAAGAAATATATAGCTGGTCTCCCTCACTTAATTTCGTTTTATAATTTTGCATGTAAGAAATGTTCCTACCGTTGAGTAAAATGATCATCTGTGAGTTCAACTTCTTCTTGTTTTTGGATAAGATACTATCGTCTAATAAATCTTTATATTCTTTGAGAAATTGAGAGATAATATCGCCTACAGTATCTCCTTCGTATAATATTTTATTTTTTTTTACTCTCAATACAAAAATGTTTAATAAGTTTAAATCAACTTTAACCATAATATTACAACTCGTTTCAATTAGGAAATTATAAGATCTTACTAAATTCTATATCAAATCTGGTTCAATTGTAATAAATTAGACTAATTTTTAAGCTTAATTATAACAAAAAATAATAGAAAATCAATGTAAGAAACCTCTTTTTCTTAATTAATAACCTAATTGAATAAGTTTTTTCAGAATATATTTATATCTAATCCATTTTCCACTGTAAACAGAAGGATATTATTAATATTCAGACTATCATATAATTCTTTCAATTTTTCAACATCAAATACCTGATTCTCTGGTTTGAAAGGGCAATAACTAACTTTTTTAAGATTTTTAGAGATTTTTTTTGAGAAATCTTGAATCTTACTCTCTCCAAAACCAATGATAGGTGTATATATGGGATGGCTTAAGTGTAGGGTATTGATAGCTAAGGTTTCTAAATCAACGGAATCAGGGCAGTAATTCGAGTTATTTAAGCTCGTACCATCGGTACATGCCTTAATTTTTTCATAAAATTGAAATTTAGGATTTTCAAGGATTTTGGATATTAAATCAAACCGAATTAACCTGCATATGCCACAAAAATATTGTTTTTCCTCTAACTCTGAATAAATTTTCTTTAGAACATCATGTATTCTAAATTTGGTTAAATGAATATTATTTTTTGGTATATAATCACCTATTTCTTTCCAGTTTGAAATCCAATCTTCGATCACGGTTCCCTCCTCACTGAGATCAATTAATATAGGATAAATCTCAGATCCTCTTCTCATTAATAGAAACCCTGCAATTAAATCATTTAACCTACCTATATCCATCACCACTATTTTTTTCTGGGGTTCAATAGGTAAACCACCCCATTTACTTTTGATAATCTGAGAGAAAACGTATGCAAAATCTCCCCTTATTTCGATAAATATTTCTTTTTTCGGTTGTGTAAGATTTACTTTCAATTCATAATTCGGAAAATTATCAATAATTGCTTTACCTACTATCGTTGCTACTTCTAAAGAATTAAAATCGTGTATCCCAGATCTTTTAACTCTGAGCGCAAAAGTGTCTTTCCGATCAAGAATATCTTTAGCAAGTTCAATTGTTCGTTCGGTAATATTTTTTAGGTTGTTTGATGTTCTAATTGCTGGACTAAAGGAATGTACACCAAAAGCATTCTTTAATACGTCAATAGCAGAAGGAAGGTCTTTATTATTAAAAAAGAAAAAAATCCTCGACGAATCCTTACTCATTTGATATTTGTTAAATTTGATTCCCTTTCGATTAAGTATTCTCGTAATATTACTCATCAAATACTTAAGCATTCGAATTTTAACTTTTTGCGACTTTAACCATATTTCAGCGTACCTAATTAATATTAAGTTATATTGAGGTAAAAGAAGGGTTTGTTCCATAATTTTCAGTTTCTTCTTAAATTAAAATTGTTAAGTAATAATTACCAATAACTTTTGCTACACCAGTTCTCAAATTATGTTCTTTCAATACAACTAATCCTTTCTTATAAATCTCTATTTCAATAAAACCCTCGTCAAAATACTTACTTTCCAAGTTTCCACCGTTAGAGAAAACAGTATTTTCAATTTTAACATTAAAAGCTATGCTTGGTGAAGAATTTAGTACAAGATCTATCTGTGACCTGGCAAATTGAGATAGGACATCACCCGAATCGATTAATTCAGTCCTCCACACGCTTAAAGGGGTTGCAATTAAATTATGAAAAAAACAAACACCAAAAATCTTCTGATGACTTAGCGATAACACTTTTTCTATGAAGTTATTTAATTTTTTCCTCCCAATAAACCCCTCTTTAGAATCTAGAGTTGTGGAGTTCAAACCCTGAAAATATATCTTTTCATTCTCATAAAGTGGATTAAACTCACCAAAATAATGCCTCCAATACTCCCAAGCAAGAGGTCTTGAATCTGTATATCCTGGAACGGCTATATATGGGTGTTTTAACAGATCAAGAGTATCTTTCGCTGCTTTAAATTCTTCTTTATAGCTATTTTTTGTAAGATTTCCAGCGTGTACTACCAAATCGATATCATTCATCTTATTAATACTATTGATAGCTTTCTCATAATTTGAAAATTTTCCCTCATTCTGCTCAGAAACTAACGAATTTGACATCTGTATGAATCGAGCTATAGGTTTTTGCTTTTTTTCTATTTGTAATGGAATGTAGTAATTAACTTCTCGTAAGATTTCATGTTTAGATTCCGGATCAAAAACCGGGATCACTTTAAAACTAAGATCGCTACCATCTATATCAACAATAGAATATGTGAAAAGTTCTCGATATCTTGTCTTATTACAGCAAAAAGTCCCTGCGTTAAAAATAAATAAGTCTTTTTCACTACTACTCACGGTATACAAATTTGAAGTATGTCTATGACCATTTAAAACTAAATCTGCTTTTGCTTCTAAAAGCATTTTGAGCATATCCCCAGAATCATCTATGGCTGATCGTTCTTTTCCTGTATTTGGTATAGGAATAAGCTGATGATGAAAACATACTACTTTAAATTTATTCTCTCTCTCAGGATTCTCTAATTCGGTTCGTACAGAATCAATTACATTATGGTGTATTATTCCTCCAGGTAAATCAGGTTTAGTACTATCTATACCAAGGATATAGATATCGTCGTCTTCATACGCGTAATGCCTTCTACCGATCATTTCTTCAAATAATAAATAGCCCACATTCATGGCATCGTGATTTCCAATTAAGACCATAATAGGACTTTTTGTCACTGGATCGAACTTTTTAAATTGCTCTAACGCATACTCATAATCCAATAAAGTTCCCATCTGAGTAATATCTCCTAAATTCAAATATAGAGATGTGTTCTTTATCTTATTTACTTTTTCAATTCCAACATTGAAAGCGTGGAGGTTAAAAGATCCACCAGAACGAGTAATATGAGTATCAGAAATGATTACTAGCCTTTTTTTTGACTTAATCTTTTCCTGAGAGTTAATCTTAACGCTTTTTTTGGAAATCATATTAGTTGTTTTCCTTTAATTTTGCTGGATGACCCCTATAAATAGAATTCTCTTCTAATACTTGGTTATGGTTGGTATAAGAGTGAGCTGAAAGTTTCGTATTTCGCTTAATTATCGTACCTGGTAGGAGAACGCATTTCGCTCCTATAAGCACATTGTCATCAACCTTTATTTTTTTCAATATAATATTATCTTGCTCAATTGCAAAGCTTAAAATTGTGGAGTTCATTCCAATTATAACATTTTTACCAATAGATACGAATTCTGAGGAAATCCAACTATTATCACAGATCGTTTTTTTCCCAATCTTTACACCATAAAATCTCAGCGTAAAACGATTTTTAAGCCAAGGAAAAGGATTTGACGCCGTTACATAAAGCGGCCATTTTTTAACAATATTTCGTAGGGTCCAAAAATAATAATCTCGATCTTCTATTGAACGCTTAAAATTCCCTTCTTTTGGATTATGTATAAGGATAATTATTTTCAGAAATAAAACTGAGATCAGAATTGCACTGAGTTGAATTAAATAAATTGAAAGGAAGACATTGAAGGGTAGAGCAATAAAAAAAATCCAGAAATATGTTTCACTCCAGAATAAAGTAATATACCAAAATTCGAAAAGCGATGTTGGAATTAGACTTAGGATAATTATCACAATATACAAAATAAGAAACTTTTTTCTAATCCTCTCGTCAATAGGTGTAGGGGAATTTCCTTTTAAACTGACAGGTTGAAACATTTTTTATTCCTCTTGTAAATGTGAATCTGTTTTTTTTTGGCTGGTATTATCAAAGATTGTAGATTCCTTAACTTTCACTGCTTTATGTTGAGACTCTTCCACAGATTGAATTGGTAGCGTTATACTTACGGGAGTTCCTACGTGAATTAAATTTCCTTCTAATTTCTGGTTGATTTTTGTGTAACTGTTTACACCTAAAACAGCAAAGTCTTCCATGATTGTACCTGGAGCTATAATGGTGTGAGGTCCCACTACACACGCTTTTCCAATTTTAACTCTTTTGATAAGAAGTTTGTCCTGGTATATTAAGTGTGAGAATATACATATGTTTAGTGAAGTCATTGTAAAATCACCAATTTCTACAAATAAGGGATCCACATACCCCTCATACAAAACAACGCTTCTTCCAACTCTAGTTCCAAATGATCTATAAGCGATTATATCCAGCCACGGTAGCGGTAATGCTCGAGCTAACCAAATAGGAAAATATGCGGTCCAAAATCTTCTATGCATATATTTCCATTCTTTACTCCCCCTCTCGAAGATTCCCTCTCGAGGTGGTGAAATTTTATTCAATATACGAAAAATTCCTCCAGAAAATAAGATAACTGTAAATACAAACAGAAAAATATTACCATAGATATTTAGTGGAAGTAATAACCAATAATACCATTCAGCTTTTAATCCAACTGAATAAAGTTCTATTCCCGTTAAAAGATAATATAAACTATTAATGAACCACAAATTCACTATAAATAAAACAAATCCCCCGATGAATAACTGGATTAAAATTATCAAAGAAAATGGCGTCTTGTAAACACCAGAAGTTGAAATTACCTCCAATTCAAATTTAGAGCCTTCTTCTCCTTCCATATTAATTCACACATATCTCAATAATCGCTATTATTATATTATAACAACCGTAAGATAAATAAATTTTACACAATTGTTATTATTAAAATCTAATTTATTATAAAATAGATTTTTAAAACAAATTCATTATATGATATTATAAATAGAATAAAAAATTAACAATTAAAATAATTAAAATTCCTATAAGAGCGTGAGAAAAAATTTCTGTAGACTGGCAAAAAGCGGAAGAGAACCCGGAAAAATCCCAAAAGATAGAGGGACGATTCCTATTAGATTTAAGGGCAAAGGTGAACGATTTAGAGAAACAATTAACGGATACAAGAAATGAGTTAGCGAGAACTCAAAGTACTCTTAAAACCACTGGTGAAAGTCTAGAAGACACAACAAAAGAATTAGACGATAAAAAAGCCAACTTTGAAAGTGTTAAGGCAGAACTAGGCGATATCAAAGCTAAATTGGAGCAATCGAATGCTCAGATTGAAGAAAAAACACAATCTAATGCTGCTTTAAACACTGAAATCGAGGGGTTGAAAAGTAATCTTGATAGTGCAAACGCGAAGATAGAAGAGCTCGAAGGTACCTTAGAAAGCAGAAAAGAGGAACTTGGTGTTACTATCTCAAATCTCTCCTCTGAACTTGAAACATCTAAAACACAGATACAAGGTTTCGAAAATAAATTAGCTGAAATGGAAAGCACTGGTTCTAATAGCAAAGAACAAATGGATAAATTAACCGGTGAAATCCAAGAATTAAACAGTAAACTTACGGCTACTCAAGACGAGAATACTAATTTAAACAGTCAATTGATGGAATTAAATAACACTTTACTCCAAAAAGACACCAGAATTCAAGAGTTATCTGAAAATGTAGATAGCAAAGAGAAATTAGTGGATGCACAAACAGCTCGCTTAGAGGAGGTTGAATCCGAATTAGGCGAATTAAAGCCTCCTGAGTTAGGTTCTGGCGGTTTTGCTGCTGACGAAAGAACTACTTGCCCAATGTGTGGCGCTGTTGGTGGAAACATCAAACAGATCGAAGATAAATCAAAAGTCTTATCGTATGTAGGACATATCCCCATGTACGCAAAAAAACACGTTTGCAAAAAGTGTGGCTACGAATTTTAAACTTTTTTATTATCCTTTTATTTTTCTTATCTAATTTTTTAAGAAAATCTAACATTGTATTAACAATTCAACTCTGAATTTCAAATAGAAAAAAGAAAAAATAAAATTCTTGATTTTTATACTCTTGCTTTCTTTTGTTCGTGAAGTTCTTTCAGTTTTTCTTGCACATTACTAAGTCTTTCTCCGTCTAGAGGGTATTTATAGAGTGCTAATATACCAATTGCTAAAGCTATTGCTGGAAAAATAAATATTAACGCTCTTAATCCAAAAGCAACTTGTGATGGGTCAACTGTCGGATCAAAAGTTTTCCACCCAACGGTACTAAATATAGTACTTATTGCCAAGATTACAAGGATATTAGAAAACCTAAGGATTAAAGCATTTACTCCATAATATCCTGCTTCTCTACGCATTCCCGTAGCGAGTTCATCTTCGTCTACAATATCAGCAACTACTAAATCAATTATATATAGCGAACCCGAGAAACCTATACCTACAAGGAAGAACACAATCATGCCTAGTATAAGAT
>JAGXNP010000126.1 GCA_019894885.1 Promethearchaeota archaeon
ATTAGAGGGAGTTACACCACCTGTCAAGTTCAAGTCACTATAAGCTTCTTGAGCGTTAGCTCCATATCCAACCTTCCTATTAAAGGCTTCAACGAATCCAGCGAGTTTTAATTGCTGAAGACTACCTGCGGTACTATATGTTGGAATATAATAGTAGATAGAACCACCAATTGGATAGAGCAATGTATTTCCATCACGAGCTCCTGAAATCAAAGAAATATCTTGAGTGGCTTCGGATCCATATGTTTCTCTGGCAGTTTTCGGGCCTACAAGACTTTCTCCAGAATCTCTGGTATAGTAAAAAATAGCTTCACCAAAATGAGTGCCATGTCTTATCACGTACATTCCAGCTAGAAGGGTTGCTGTTAGACCTTTGTATTCAACTAAATCTAAACCAACGTACTCAATTCCCTCTCCTAAATCAGATTCTATGTAGAATAAGTCACCATCTTCAGGTCTTTCGTGGAAATCATCAGCTCTTCTCCAAGATACTGAATTTTCCACGTGATAAATGTAATTTGCTGCGAGTTGTAATTCAAACAAGTCTTCAGGATATCGTAACTGATCTTTTAGCCAGTCTGGAGTTGTTTGCCAATTATATTGATCTACATATATCTTCCAGAGGGGATATGTTGGATCGTTTGAAGTGTCTAAAGTTGGATTTTTATAAAAATTCATTTCTCCACTTAACACATCTACCAAACTGACACCTAAGAACCTTAATATTGGAGATTGAGAATAGGAGCCAACGTTAATGTAAGTATATATCGAAACAGCGTAATACATTTTGCCTTCGTTCATATTAAAAACTAAATATGGATCGTTATCAATTCTTAATTGAGGAAGAAGGATTTTACCTACTCTAGATCTCACATTTCTATTAATAAGGTATTGATGTTCAGTTTGAAATGCGTATGCGAACAACCCTATATTTAATGTTTTCCAAAAGCCTTCTATGCCAGTTAGGGTTCCATCAGGATCTCCTTCATATCGAAATTCGTTATTAGGAATTCCTAGTGACCATTCTGTGCCAAGTATTATGTCAGAATCGTATGCTCCTAGCGATCCTTCTTCGAAGAATCCTAATGTCTGTTCAAGATACCTTTGACTTTCACTTTCCCCAAAAAATATCGGGTAATTCTCAGAGATATTGAATGTTAATGTTACATTCACTAAATCGCCTGTAAAGGTATCCATCGCGAGAAATCCTTCCACATGATCGTACAATTCTGTATTAGTCTGGACAGCATCACCAGCAATTTCAGAAAACCTAACTGTTTTTGGAGCAACCCAATATTCTTTATTATTGATATAAATGATGTCAGAATCTGCAAGCCCTTCAAATGTAGAACCAATTGAAGCAGCAAGGTATTGGACAGCAAAATTTTGATCGAACTGCCTAACCTGAGAGACCATTAAAGCATCTGAAGTTGTGGATGACTCCGTAAAGTTTACAATTGGTCGTTCCTCGAACATATCTAATCCCGCAGCAACTCTCGTCCATTCAACTTCTCTTTTAAATTTTTTTGTCCATTGTTGTTCTGTCCACACAGCTGTGTTATTTAAGTTTAACAACGGTCCAATACTGAATATCAATGGTGAGATTGTAAAGACGATTACAATTACTATAACAAAAATTAGTTTTTTTTGGGAGTACGGCGCAAATATGTAGTTCTTAGAGTCTTTTTTATATTTCTTTTTTCCAAATATACAAATAATGGCACCTAAAGCGGTAACCGAGAAAAATCCGAAAATGAGCGAAAGGATTTGAATCACATTTACACCGTCCAAAGAAAGCGTAGGGATATATATGAACCCTAATCCACATATTAAGCCGATAATCACTAAAACATTACCCATTACTAAATAATCGTTTCTTCGTAGGTATACATACTTTGCAACATTTAGGATTAACCGAAAAATGATAACTCCCATTATAAAGCTAATTATTGGCACAAGCAGGTTAGAGTAGATGTAAATAGTTACAAAATCTATGCTGTTTTGGTTGAAAATTACATTGAATGCGTCAAGGATTAAATTAGGTGATAAAGCTATTTCTCCATTTTCTATTAAATAAAGTGTCCAAGAAAAACCACCGCTATTAACATTTAGGAGTAAACCCAAAAAATAGAACATTACAAATCCAATTGTCCACCAAAATAGTAAAGCTTTCCATCTGGTTGGTTTTCCAAATCGTAATTTTGTCCCTATTAAAGTTAATAGGTTTCTCTCAGGAGGTAGACTCATTATTGCGCTTCCTATAAAAGCTCCGATTAAGGCAGTTTTGTTAAATAAGAAATTCGTTGACCAAAAGTTTAAGAAAAAGAAATCAAAGTAATCTAATCCACCTGCTTTACTGCTATATAATTGAGCATTAAGGCTAAGATCCCCAAACCATGCAGGCCACAGCCAGAACACTCCTAACGCAGAAATTATAGCAACAATTACAATTATATAGATAATATATTTTCGGTATCTAACTTTACCTTTAAACTGGCGGTATTTGAATCTTTCCTCAGAAAATTCATTTAATCTTTGACAGTCTTCACAATAATAGTTAAAAGTTTTATGTTTATCACAAGATTTTTTTGCCATATACTAAAATCATCAATTTGCTTTTTTATACTTAAGATTAAAAAGATAAATTTTTTTTTAGATAATATAATGCTTTAATATAAAAGATAATCACTAATATAAAGTGTTTTCTTTTTAAAATAAAAGTGCTCTCTAATGGTTAACAAGAAAAAAATTCGGGAAGAATTTAAAGAAATGTTCGCAAGCGGTAATGAAAAGGGAATTAAGGAGATGCTAGAACAATTTCCTTGGTTACTTGATGAAGTATCAAATAAAATGGATGGTGCTATAGGGGAACAACAACAAATAATTGCAGCTCTGGGTGTAATGGAAGATGAACTAGGGGGTCCAGTTCCGTTGGATGAAATCATTTTTAGTTTAAGAATTGATTTCAACATAAATAAAAGTGAAGCAGACGTTCACGAGATTTTGAGAAGTTCAGCGGATCTTCGTCTGGTTAAAAAAGATTCGAATGGCTGGACTTTAACAGCAGAAGGAGAAAAAGTCTGCGACGATTATTTAAACAAAAATCTTGGGAAGATTGAACTTTGAAAAGCTTTAGTCAATCCAAGTATGGCTTTAGAGAGTTGATTTGGTTCATAAATGTTATTAAAATTTATCGCTAAATATTATATTGAATTTAAATAATTTATATTTCGAATTAGAAAAAAAAGGATTTTCTTAAGGTTGATGAAAAATGGTAAATCGTGATGGGGAAAGGGATAATAATCTAGATTTTTATGAAAACGATCCAGATCCTACAAAAGAAGCATTCTTCTCAGATATGGGGGATATTGAGAAGGAAATAGCTTCTGAAGCGTTAGAACTAGTTGAACACGCGTTATCGTTATTAGAGTCGCAATTCTATGACGATAGTATTGAAATTTTGCGTCAAGCAATTGGATTATATGCTCAAATTAATAGAGATTCAGAAATCGAAGCGATAAAAGGGAAAATTTCAGAGATTTACTTATTAAGAGAAGAAAACTTTAGAAAACGCGAAATGGAGACTAAAGACGAATTTGAAAACAACCAAGGAGAGATAATTTCGGATCAAGACGAAGATAATTTGTATAACCAAGCAGATAGGCTTATAGTTGAAGCGATAAGCTTTGTTAACAACAGAAATTTTGATCAAGCCCTTGATGCTTATGATGACGCCATTGTCATACTTAAGAAATTAAATAAAGGGTTCGAAATAGAAAAAGTAAATGGATTGATTGAAGATTGTTATAATAGGAAAGCAGATTACTTAAGAAAGCAAAAATCTTCGCCTATTGAAGAAGATAATAAAAGTATGCAAGCTACGGAAAATATCACATCTGAATTAGAGTTAAAAGCAAAAAGAATAAAAGCATATCAAGATGCGAAAAGAAAAGAAAATGAATGGTCTAACCAAGCATATGAGCTTATTGGAAAAGCCACAGAATTGAGGAAGATACGCCAATTTGATGAAGCGATAGGCTTATTTGAAAAAAGTATTTCGTTATTTAAAGAAATAAATTGGTTAAATGAAGTTAAAAAAATCGAAAATATGAAGGAGCAAGTAGAAAGAGAGAAAGAAAGATATGCACTGGAATTTCAACAAATTCGGGTAAGGGAAGAACAAGAGTTTGAAGAAGAAAAAAAAGAAGCTCAATTAATTGAACGCTCGGCCATCGAAGAAAATTTAAAGCAAGAAGCTCAAGCAGCTAAATTACGGAAACAAATTGAGAGAAAACAGGAAGAGGAAATTTTTCAATACAAACTTACCGAAATAATAGATAACGCAGAAAAGTTAGCGAGAGAATACGAATTAAATCTAAAAAAAGCCATTAATAAAGGAAGCATTGTTGAAGAATGTGCTTATCCTCGCGTAATAGCGATTTACGAAGATGTTAGGGATAAAGCAAAGGAAAGAGGATGGGAAGATCAAGTAAATTTGTACGAGGCCCAAGTACAACACTATCAGATTCTTTTAGAGAAAGATAGTAAATTACGCCATATGGAAGCTCAAAAGAGTCAAAAACAAAAAATATTCGATGAAGGCTTAAAAATCAAAAAAGAGACTGCGGTTGCTGAAATTGATTCCGAAAAACTAAAGATTCTAGAAGAACAGAAGAGAAAAGAGATTGATATTGAGAAGCTTAAAGAAACTCTTAATGAATCTGTAAAATTGGCAGATAAAATGGCGCGGGAGTTTGAAGTAGCATTTAAAAAAGCTGCTAAAACTGGTAATTTGAATTTAGATTCAAAGTATCCCGAAATCCTAAAAATTTATACTGATGTAAGAGATAAAGCGCTAGAAAAAGGATGGAACGATGATGCAGCCATATATTCAAGCCAGATTAGGAAGTATACTGAATTAGCTGAAAGAAATATCAAAATCAGAGAAATCGAAACCAAGAAAAATCAAGATCAAAAGACATTTGAAGAATATCATAAAGTTCAGAAAGAAAACATTGACATTGAAAAGTTAACCCAATTAGAAAAACAAATGATAGAGGGCGCTGAAGATAAGAAATTTCAATCTGAACTTACTGAACTCGTAAATAAGGCAGAGAAGTTAGCAAGAAATTACGATATAGCCCTAAAAAAAGGGCTTAAGAAGGGCAAATTAATAGAGGATTCACCCTTTAGCAAAATTATTGAAATATACAATCAAATTCGCGAAAAAGTTATTTTTAAAGGGTGGAAAAACCAAGTCTTAATTTACACTAACCAGATTAACATTTATCAGGAAAAATGGGAGAATGATAAAAAACTTCGTGAGATTGAGCTTCAGAAGATGCAAAAGCAAAAAGAATTTGAAGATTCTTTTAAGGTTAAAGCGGATAGTGCAATAACACCCGAAAGACTACAAGATTTAGAGTTCAAAAGAAAATTAGATGATGAAGAGCTAAATTTTGAAAACGAAATCACTGAACTTGTTGAAAAGGCCGAGAAAATGGCAAGAGAATACGATGTAGAGATGAAAAAAGCGTTAAAGGAGGGTAAACTGGTCGAAGATTCCCCCTATCTCGAAATAATCGAAATTTATATTCATGTAAGAAAAAAAATCTTAGAAAAAGGTTGGACTGACCAAGGACTCATCTATACCAATCAAATAAAAATATATCAAGATAAACTAGAAAAAGATAAAAAATTAAGAGAAATTGAATCTGAGAAAGTTAAAAAACAACAGCAATTTATTGAAGCTCAAAAAGCGCAGGTAAAAGAGGAACCTACTCTATACGACAAAGAAAGTTTAAGAAAAATTGAAGAATTAAATAAGCAAGAACAGGAAGAAAAACTTTTCGAACAAGAAATTGATGTAATAGTAGATAATGCTGAAAAGGAAGCTCGAGAGTACGAACTGGCAATTATGAAAGGCCAATTTGATAAAAAATGTCCCTATTTAGAAATTGCTGAGATGTATAAAAATTTGAGGAAAAAAGTATATGTCAGAGGTTGGAGAGACGAGGCGGAGTTATATACAAACCAGATTACTATGTATAACGAGAAATATCAAAAAGATAAACGATTACGCGAATTAGAGATTCAAAAAGTCAAAAAACAACAAGAATTTGAAGAATCCCTCAAAGCACCCACTGAAATTAAACCACTGAAATTAGCAGAATTAGAAGCTCTTGATAGTAAAAATAGAGAATCAGATGAAATTATGGCACAGGGTTTGGCCCTAATTGACAATGCTGAAAAAGCAGTTAGAAATTATGAAGTAAATCTTAAAAGGGATATTCTTTCCTATAAGAGCCCATACGAAGAAGTAATCAATATGTACTCAAAAGCAAGAAAATTGCTGCAGAAAATTGGATGGAATGAAGAAGCACAAAAATTGAGCAATACAATAAGTTTTTACGAAAGCAAAAGACTAAAAGACGATAAACTACGAGCTTTTGAATTACAGAAAATAGAAGAATCTAAAACCACGCCAGTTCTGGTACCTAAAGATGACCTACTTATTCAAGAAAACCGAATTGATGAATTAAAGAAGTTAAAAGTAGCAAAATCTAAAGAATCTGAAGAAATATTAAACAGAATATCTCAAGCTGAAAAGATGGCTAAGGATTACGAAATTAAGAAGAAGGAAGGAATTTTGAAGGTCGAATCCCCATATAAAGAAATTATCCATATATACACAACTGCAAAGCTCGACTTTGAAAAAATTGGATGGATTGAACAAGCAAATCAATTAGTAAACTCAATTAATTATTATCAAAAAAAAATTGATGAAGATAAGCGATTACGAGTTTTAGAATTAGAAAGGGCTTCTAAACAAGAAAAAGAAATTAAACGAATTGAAAAAGAAGTACGAGAGGCAAACCAGGCTGAAGAAGAACTCTCACAGTTAAGAATAAAGGAACTTGAGGAAAAAAGAAAAAGAGCAGTGAAGTACGAATCTAAAAAAGAACGAGCTTTTGATTTTATGGACCTAGCTAAAAGAGAGTTGAAACAAGATAATTTTGACAAAGCTATAAAGTTTTACCAAGAAAGTCAAAAAATATTTGATGAAATAAATTGGTCTGAAGGTATTAAAATGATCAAAGAATCTATTAACGTTATCAATCTGAAAAAAAAAAGAATTGAGTGGGAGAAAAAATTACTAGCCCAGAAGAAGCTTGAAAAAATTAGAATTGAAGCTCAGCTTGAAGAACGGATTACTAAAGCTAAAGATTTACAGGATTTACAACAAGAACAGAGAAGACGAGAACTATCTGTTATTCAAGAGGAAAAAGAAAGAGAGAGAGAAATTTCTGATAAAGCTTATCACTTTTTAGAAGAAGGAACTAAATTAAAAGATGATAAGAAGTTCGAAGATTCTTATGAAAAATATATAATGGCGCGTGATTTATTTAAGAAAATAGATTGGCAAATTGAAGTTAGTAGAGTTAACAACGACTTATTAATTACGCTCAATAAAGAAAAGAAACAAACTAAAAGATTAGAAGCTCTTAAACAAAAAAAAGTGGAAAAAGATAAAGAACTTAAATTAATTTTAAAGGAAGCTGAGGAAAAGCAAGAAGAACTTGATCAAATAAGAAAAGAGGAAAAGAAGAAGCAACGCGAAAAATTAATCCAAAAAGAGCGTGACGAAGCCCATGAAATTATTAAGAATCTTAAATACAATGAGGGAATATTAGCTCTAATTAAAATAATAAAGAAGATAGAAAATACCGAACAAGTCAAATTAGTTAAAGAAATACAAAAGCAAATTGAAGTTTTAGAGAATGCAAGTCAAGTCCCAATTATTACTAAACATAACCTAGATGATAAAGAGGATATCGAAAACTTCAAGTTAGCTTATCAAGCGTTAGATAAAGCTCAAATTTCATTGTCAAATAATTTATTTATGAAGGCAATTACAGAACTCAGAGAGGCTATATATAACTTAACTGAAACGAAGGTAGAAAAGAGTTATATCCTTGAGATTGAAGATAAGATAAACATTTATACAAAAGAATTAGACATTAAAAAAGAACCAGAACTGAAAAAAGTTACTCCTAAAGAAGACGAAGAGGATCTTAGGGCTAAAATTGCTAGAAGACGAGAAGAAAGAAGAAAAAGAATAAATGATTTGATGGATAAAAAATAAAAAAAAGAAGGATGAAGATTAAATAATTTCCTGAATTTCGTTTTCAATTTCAGATTGAAATAAACTCGGACTTATAGTTCTTTTTATTGATTCCTCAATAAGATATTCTGTTCTTATTAAATCCCTAATTCCGACCCGAATAGCTTCACTACGATTTGGGAATTTTCCTTCCACAACTAAAATTTCTAGTACTTTCAAATACGATTCTGGTAAATTTACTGAAATTAATTTTATTTTAATCACCAAATATCTAAGTTTTCTAGAAAAAGTCTTGATTTTTCTATACAATTAAATATCACGTCCGTATATATAAGTATTTAGTGGAAATCGACCCCAAGTAATCCGACGAATTAAAATTAGACATTATCTCACGACTTTAATATTATTTTAGATTTTTGTCTGCTCGTTGTTAAGATTATCTAATAACATTTCGCTACCAAAAACTTTTTATATATCATATAATATATATGTTATATCTTATATGTAACACATAATAATTAATAAAAATATAAAATAAAAGTATGATTGAATATGGTTGATATTGAAGCTCAGTTAAAAGCCCACCTAAAAAATGGAGCCGATTGGGAAAAGATGGAAACGCCTGTACCTGGAGTTTCTGTAGTAAAAGTCCCTGCGACTAAAACTAGACCGTCATTATTATTTCTTGAAATTAATCCATTAAAAGACGACGGAAAACCAATGAAAAGGAAAGGTTTATTTGTTGGTTCAAAAGAAATGCTGATAAAATTTGGAGAAGCATTGCAGGACGATAAAGTTTATCAATTAATTGTTGAATTGGAAAAAATTAATCCCGAAGGGGCTACGGGAACAACTAAAAAATTAGAAATGTAAATTTGTTGGTTGTTTTCTTTTTATTTTTTTTTATTTTTTTTTAAATCATTTTCGAAGCAATTTTAAATGTGAAATACTTTATTTCTTTAAATATTCACTCTATTAATTATTTAAAATATTTGAAGTTAAAAGTTTTAAAAAACATTTGAAGTGATTATATGGGAGAAGAATTTGATGGAAAACATTGTATTCAATGTGGTGGAGAGACCTTTCGATTGGTTAACGATGACTGGATGTCGAGGACATTTCGATTCGTTGAAAAAGGTCAATTAAAAATGTGCGATGGTTGTGGAGCTAAATATCTTGTATGTGGTAAGTGTGGATC
>JAGXNP010000127.1 GCA_019894885.1 Promethearchaeota archaeon
CCAGTCTTCTGATCTAACTTTTTGCTTAACTCGATAAATTTGGCAGCGACTTGAGCGGTGTGAGCGTGAACTACAGGAGTGTATCCTTGAGCAATAGCTGTTGGATGCCATATAACAATTATTTGTCCAGTCCAGTTCCCTTTTGGAGTAACTACAGTTGGAACATTAGTCGGATGACCCATTACATCGCCACGACTAACATCCGCCATAGTAATTCCTCTGATGCTAAAACCGATGTTATCACCAGGTTCGGCAGTTGACTGTTCTTCGTGGTGCATTTCGATGCTTCTTATTTCGCCTTTAAAGCCAGTTGGCATTATAACAATTTTATCATTCTTCTTCAATACACCTGTTTCAACTCTTCCAACAGGGACAACTCCAGTACCTTTAATATTATATGCGTCTTGAATAGGAACTCGTAGTGGTTTGCCAGTAGGTTTTGGAGGGAGTTCAAAGGAATCAATCGCTTCAATTAAGGTTGGACCGTCGTACCACGAAAGTTTATCTGTTTTTTCCGTTAAATTCTCTGCTTTAATACCGCTAACAGGTACAAATGGAATTTTTTTGACGGGAAAACCGATGTTTTTAAGGAGATCAGAGACAGCGTCTTTTACTTCATTATAGCGCTCTTCGCTGTATTCATAGACATCTGCTTTATTAACAGCAACAACTAATTGTTTAACACCTAGAGTTTGGGCCAAATAAGCGTGTTCTCGAGTTTGACCATTTGCTGCAATACCGACTTCCATTTCTCCTTTTTTACCAGAAACGACTAAAATTGCGGCGTCAGCTTGAGAGGCACCAGTGATCATGTTCTTTACGAAGTCAGCATGACCTGGAGCGTCAATAATGGTGAAATATTTTGTTTTAGTTTCAAATTTTCGGAATGCTAAATCAATAGTAATACCACGTTGTCGCTCTTCTTTTAGTCGGTCGAAGACATAAGCATATGACCATGATTCTCTATCATTTTCTTTAGCTAACTTCTCAAGCTCTCGTGCTTCTCTGTCTGATACAGCCCCAGTTTTAATGAGCATTGCGCCCATCATGGTAGACTTGCCGTGATCTATATGACCTATTATTACCAGGTTTAAATGTTGTTTATCAGTTGGCATTTTAAATCAATTTCCTCTACTTATTATTAGGTTTGATAATTTAATATGAAATTATAAAATATAATTTTAGATTAAATGATAACTACCTTAATGATATCAAATATATATTTTTTACTATAAATTCTAGCATTAGTTCGAAAGGAAGCACTAGATAGATTTGTTGAGTAAGAGATGGTTTATCCTTTCCAATATTCTAATTAGTAAAATATCCCCCTTTAAGATCTGAT
Source organism: Promethearchaeota archaeon (assembly GCA_019894885.1). Lineage (GTDB taxonomy): Archaea > Asgardarchaeota > Lokiarchaeia > Sigyniarchaeales > SOKP01 > SOKP01. Next base: position 1,343 of record JAGXNP010000127.1, read on the forward strand.
TAGAAAATTTCTTTATTTTTTCTTACAACATCAAAAATTTGATGAATTAATGGATAGATGATTATTAGTAAGTATTGATTTGGTTTAGCTAAGAAATATAAATGAGATGAAATTTTACTAAATAACTATTAAAATTATTTGAAATGTAAGGGATTCGGATGGTAAATGGATATACTGGAAATATTCTTAGAGTGGATTTAACAAATGAGAAGATTATAATAGAAAATCCTGAGGAAATTTTCTACCGTCGATATATTGGAGGTGAGGGATTTGTAGCCTATTACCTCTTAAAAGAATTAAAAGCTGGGATTGATCCATTAAGTGCTGAAAATAAATTAATATTTGCTACGGGTCCGCTAACTGGATTTGCAATTCCTGGAACAGGTAGAAATAGCGTTGGTGCTAAATCTCCTTTAACGGGAGGTTTTGGTGAAGCTGAAGTTGGAGGTCATTGGGGTGCTGAATTGAAGCACGCTGGATTTGACGCGATAATAATAGAAGGAAAAGCAAAAAAACCTGTTTATTTATGGATAAAAGATGGAGATGCAGAAATAAAAAATGCAATTCATCTTTGGGGTAAAGTTACAGGTGAGGCAGAGGCAATTATAAAAAAAGAGTTGAGTGATCAATTTATCCGTGTAGCTCAAATTGGATCTGGAGGAGAAAATCTTGTACGTTATGCTTGTATTATAAATGATTTAAGAAACGCTGCTGGTCGTACTGGAATGGGTGCTGTTATGGGTTCTAAGAATTTAAAAGCTATTGCTGTTAGAGGGCATAAAAAACTTGAGGTTATTAATAAAGAGAAATTAAGAGCGAAAATTAGGGAATTTAATGAAGTTGCTTATAAAACTGTTTCGGGTTATTTTGAGTATGGTACGGGATCAGGTATAATGGAACAATTTGCTAAATCGGGAAATCTTCCAACACGAAATTTTAGAGATGGCAATTTTAAGGGGGCAAAGGTTTTAGATCCCGGTATCATGAAACAAGAAATTGGGCTTAAAATGGAAAGTTGTTATGCTTGTTCAATTCGGTGCAAAAAAGTTGTAGAAATAGGAGAGCCTTGGAATGTTAATCCACTTTATGGAGGTCCGGAATATGAGTCAATAGGAGCGTTTGGTTCAAATTGTGGTGTGGATGATTTAAAAGCTGTTTGCAAAGCAAATGAACTTTGTAATAAATATTCAATAGATACCATATCTACGGGGGTTTCTATTAGTTTTGCAATGGAATGTTATGAAAATGGAATTATATCTGACAATGACACAAATGGAATTAAATTGAATTTTGGAAACGCTGAAGCAGTTGTTCAGTTGGTTGAAATGATTGCTAAACGTGAAGGGTTAGGAGATATTTTAGCAGAAGGTGTTAAGAAGGCTGCTGAAAAGATAAAAAATGGAGCAGATAAGTTTGCTATGCATGTTAAAGGTCAAGAGATCCCGATGCATGAACCTCGTTTAAAGCAAGGATTAGGGGTTGGGTATACAGTTTCGCCTACAGGAGCAGAACATATGGCAAATATGCATGATACTTCAATTGCTAATGAAAACTCAATAGCTCTTCATAGAGCTATAGGGATTTTGGAACCACTTGAGATTGATGATTTAGGAATAAAGAAGATTCGAGCATTGGTTTATTATACTAATTGGCGGAACTTGTTGAATGCTTTATTAATATGCTACTTCGTACCATGGGATTATGTTGATATACCTGAAATTGTAAGATCTGTAACTGGATGGTATACCTCATCTTGGGAATTAATGAAAGTAGGAGAGAGGATTACAACTATGGCTAGAGCTTTTAATGTCAGAGAAGGACTTACAAAAAAGGATGACTGGTTACCTGAAAGATTTTTCCAACCTCATACATCAGGAGCTCTTGCAGAAACAGCCATTAAACCAAATGAACTTAAAAATGCTATAATCACTTATTATAAAATGATGGGCTGGGATGAAGATGGAATCCCAACAAAATCAAAATTGGAAGAATTAGAGTTAGATTGGATTTGTCAATATCTTTAGAGTTCATTATTTTTAGATTTTAGCATATTTGAATCTACCAAATATTCTCCTTTTAAATCCTCATAAAATTCTTTTTTATTATCTTTTAATAATTTGAAAACTTCTTCAATAACTTTTTGAAAATTCACTATGTTACCTTCATTATTTATGGTTTCAGTTTCAATTTTTTCTTTTAAAAATTGATCGAAAACGGCATTAATCTCATATATGTTTATTCGAGTTTCTTTAAAGTAATCTAATAGGTGATGCAAGTAATATGCTTTAACATGTGAATTGTGGTTATAATCTTCTTCTAAATCTTTCTGATGAAAAAAATTCAACTGCTTGGCTATAGCACTTTCGTATTCCTCTGCGGAAAAATCATTTTCGCTCTCGTTATATGCCCAAGAAGTTCCATAATCGATGTTTCTATTTACAAAATCAACGATAAATTTGTTAATTCCCGCCTTTTTTGCCCATTTACTGTGTACGATCCAGTTTGGTATTTTTAGATCACTTTATATTTGGTTCTATACTATAAATTTGATAGAGAATAGTAAAAAAAAACCTTTTCCTAATATTTTTATGATAAAAGTAAAAAGTTATAGTTCGTTAAATTACATAGTAATATAAAAAAAAAAAGCTTGTAGTTATCATGGTCAAGAATAGAGATCCGTTTCCTAATGAAGGCGCATTTATTATGGGGCGCGTTGTCGATATCCAAAACCAATATATTTATGTGGACTTGCCAGATTATGATGGCCTCCCATCAGAAGAAACTGCAAGAGGAATGATTCATATAAGTGAAATTTCAAGTAGATGGGTTAGGAATATTAGAAGTATCGTGAGGGTTGGTCAGAGATTAGTATTGAGAGTGGTGAAAGTTGTTCCCGATAAAGGACAGATTGATCTCTCGTTAAGACGCGTCAATTCTGCCCAAAAAGATTTGATAGCAAAAGAACATAAATATGCAAATAAATTTGAGAATCTCCTGCAGTTTTTAACAGAAACGGAAGGAATTGATCTAACCTTAGATCAATCTTACGAGCAAATAGGTTGGCCTATAAAAGAACAATTTGATTTTTATCAAGAAGCCATTGAAGCACTTAAAGAAGAGGGAAAGGATATTTTAAGTGAACTTAAAGATATTCCAGATCATATTAAAGATGCTTTTATGAAAATAGTAAATGAAAATGTTGAGATTTCTACAGTAAAAATAATCGGTAAAATTAAACTTATCAATAAAAGCGGAGATGGAATTATTAGAATAAAAGAAACATTGAATGAAGTTGCGAACGTAATAGATAAGCCAGTAGAAACTCGTAATTTAAGTTTATCATATTTGGGTGCGCCTTATTACAGGTTAGATATTGTTTCTAAAGATTATCTCGACGCAGAAACTATTCTATCAGATGCTCTTGAAGTTCTTGAATCTTCCACTCAAAAAACTGATGGTTCATTTGAATTTATTAGGGATTAAAACTCAACAAATTTTTTTATATCAAGAGAGATGACGAAATACCTTCAAAAATGTAGTAAATGTGGAGAATATGCATTGATTAATGAAAAATCTTTGTGTAAACACTGCAGAGGTACTTTAGTTAACCCATTTCCGCCAAAATACTCTCCTATCGATAAATATTCAAAATATCGAATCGACTACTTTAAAGAGGAGTTTAAAAAAAAGTTTAAAGATAATTAAGACAGTTCGATCTTTTCTGCTATTTTTTCGTAAATGAGGATTTTCGCATTCCTATATGGCATGTTAGCGATATCATTTACCTGAAAGGGGCCATAATTAATAAGATCAATCCCTACTAAAGGCGGAGAAGGCTCATTAAATCGAATAAGCGTATAATTGTATTTTATCTCCTGGTAAGATTGAACGCTCTTAACTTTTTCAAGTTGAGAGATATTATTTGTTTCATTTGAATATTCTTCGGTGGATTCCTCTAAAGGGGGAACGTTAGCAGGTTTTTCTTCGTCCTGTAAAATCTCTTCTAGCTCAATTGGTTTCTGATCATCATAGAGCGCAAGCTTTTTAAGTTTTTTATATCCTTTAATCGCACTAACTAAATTTTGAAAGAATAATTTCTCTGCCTCTATTACATCGTTTAGATTAATGTCGTTAAGAGATAAAGCATAATTAAGTATTTTTACTTCCCGAATTTTTAAGAAATCGTTAAATAAATAAGTAAAACCCTTCTTGTATGAGGTAAACAATGACAATTCAACTTTGGGTTTTTCCTCTATCTGATATTGAGTTATATAATTAAAAAAAATTTTATAATTATCAAATATTTCTTGGGTTAATTGAGTTAACTCGGGTTGCTCAAATTCTTTAAGCCAATGTTGATAAAGTTTATCGTAATCCTTTTTTAAATCCATAAGTCTCAAACAATTGAAATACGTTATAATAATGAAGGTAGGACCAATTATTATTTTATCCTAATTCGTTTTAGCAACTTCTTTACACAATAAAAAAACTGCAAAGTGGTGAGGAACTTCTATTTTTTCACCTTTGACATAGGGACCAAACGATTCCCCCTTGATTTTAGAGATGGGTAATTTATTTTGCACTATTTCCAATTTTTGGGTCAATTTTTTTTTACTTTTAAACACGATTGGATCTAATTTCTCATCAAATTCATCTAAAGGGTTAAAATCATCAAGTTCATTTAATTCAATTTCTTGAACTTTAAATCCTGTTTTTCCATGTAAGGATCCAGGATATCGTATGAGTCTATGTATATCTATTGAAACTGGCTCGTCTATTTTAACTCCTACTTGTTTAACCATTCCTCTTAGGAGTTTTCTCCAATTAATTAAACCAAAACCTTCAATAGCCCAAACATTTCTTTCTCCTTTAGTGATTAGATCTAAAAAATCATTTTTGTATTTTAAAAAACTTGTAACTACATTAGAATTAAAACCAAAGTGATTTTTGTCTAGAAGCAAAGTTTCTATTACACTTTCAGGCCGATTTAATACTTCAATAATTTTTTTCATTATTTTTTGGGACCAACCAATATTTTCCTCCAGCAATCCAGAGATTATGTTAGATCTTTCATTTAATCCTAAAATTTCAAAATTTATATTTTCTCCAGTGACATAATCTACAATTTCTCTTCTTTCCTCACTACTAAGCTTTCTAAGTTCTTCACTTTCAATTTTAAGGTGATATCCTCTATGCCCTGAAAACGCAATTTTCAAATGTTTTTCGTCAATTCCAAAATCGGGGATAAGAAAATTAAACACTAACTTAGTGATCTCGTTTTTAGCAGCATCTAAACATTGATCACATACCCAGCTGACTTTAGTAAACTTTGAACCCTTACACTTTGGGCAAATTTTGGGCATACCGGTTCCCTCCTCTCCACAATCTCTACAAATCCACAGATCGTGTTGATCTTTACAAGGAGTATAGAAGTGATCAACGTCAATATCAATAATGAAATCACATCCCTGATACTCTTTATTTTTCATGTCTTGTGCATCAGGTTTTAGATAAAGTGAACCACTGGAATATAAGTGTCTTGGAGCATCCTTTATCAAATAATTTCTTAGATTATCAAGGTTATCAAAACTCATATGTCTCTTCATAAAAACTTTTTTTTCCCACGGGATTAAGCCAAATTCCCGTAAGTTGAAAGAACTTACTTTAGGGAAATCAAATTGTTTTTCTTGGTAATATGCTTGGAATAACCTTTTTAAATATATGAAGTCATTCATTTTGCTTTTGTGATTCCTCCAGCACTCTTTTTGCCTTATTTTTTAGGTATTCTTCTTCTTTCTCATCTCTGTATTGTTTTATCCTGACGTACGCTAAAGGGTGTTTTAATTTTTTTCTTTCAGATGGTTCAACAGAACCATATCCTTCTAAACACAGTTTATCTTTATATTTCTCTTTCATACAAAGATTAATTGATTGGAGAGTAGAACACTGGTATGGAACATATTTTTTTTTCTTTGCATATGCTACTTGATAAATAGTTTTTTCTCGATCAAAATCAGGTAAAGTGGAAAAAACATCTACAACTTTTTCAACTGGATAATCTAATGAGAGCAAAAACCAAACTATAAAAAGTCGTTCATGATGCACTAAATTTTGTCCTTCTTCAGCTTTTTTCAAGATTTCTATCACACACGGAGGATAAAGCTTCAGAATATCTGTTTTACCCGTAATATCGATTTTAAATGTAAAATCAAAATCTTCTTTTCTCTTTGTCCAAATACTATTGATTTTTTCATAGAGCTCTTTAAATTCTTGATTTTTAAGTACTTCTTCAAGAAATGATTTTAGCGAGGCTTTATCTTCCGTTTCTTCAATAATGATTTTATTTCTAACATATTCTTGTATCAAACGCATTAAATTTCTATTCTGAATATATACATAGCCATTTTGTAATGGATTATGGGCTAATTTTCTATAATCATCCCTTAAATTTGAAGCAAGTTTAAGATAATCAATATAGTAAATAGCAAAGTTAGTTACTTGTTTTTCACGATTATCTTTTAACATTTTATTCCCAAATTTAATAGGAGGATCATAAAAATTAACTCTCAATTCCAAATCTAGACATATATAGTAAAGATTTGATTCGCTGTTATCTTTTTCCATCTTGCTATAAACATTCTTAGAGTACAAATTAGCGATTCTATTTGTTATTAACTTATTATTTAGGGCATAAACTAAAATATTAAGTAAAATGTAGACGTAGACAGTTAAATTATCCTCCTTCATTTTTGGGATATCCTCCAGATTATTGAAGGCAGATTTAAAGATTATAAAAACACATTCGGAGATTTGCTGACTATCGCTTTTTGAAAAAATATCAGTAATAAATTCAGAAGGTAGTTTATCAGCAATATCAGAATAATGAAGTTTTAAAGAAGGAAGCCAAGGAAATCGTTTGATTAAATCAGTTGGTATGCTCAAAGCTTCTCTTACCCTACATTTTAGATTGAAAATAAGTACATATAATTAATATTGGAGTTTTTTCAATTTAACCGCTATGAGTTAACTGGTTTATTATAGTTATGAAAAAATTGGATAAAAAATCTTAGAATTCATCCATATCGTCGTCGTTGTCAAATTCAGCTTCTTCAACCCGAGGAGCTAAAAAGTAGTTTAATTCGCCGCCCTCTAAAAGGTTGAATATCATTTTGAGGGGGTGATCCGTCTTTAATGAAATCTCCAACTTTTCGGTGATTGAAGCGATTTTTAAAATTGCCTTTAGAAACGTTAGACTATAGGCACCTGTACTTGTTTCCTTAATATCGCTCTCTATTAGATCATCTACGCTTAAGTTGTATTCCATCTCTCCAATTTGTCCCGTAGAACTAAAGACTAAACCTTCGTTAGCAACCGCCTTCATGTTCAGGATTTCAGAATATATTTCCGCGTCCTTAATTGCTTCTACTAAAAAGTCAGTATCGATCACCCAATTTGAAGGATATTCAATTTTTAACAGATTATCCATTGGAATTTCTTCTCTTTCCAGATCGATCAAAGCTAAACTAAATGTCCGTTTACGAGTGTTTCCTTCTCTTTGCATTGTGATTTTGATTTTTTGTTCCGTTTCTTTAAAGTCAATTTCAATATTATCGTTCGTGGCACTTCTTTTGAGTATTTTATCCAAATCGTCCAAGTTTAAACCGATCTTTGATTCTTTACTACACTTGTAATCGTCAAAATTCTCTTTTTTAATCGATAATTTTAACAAACAGATTCGACTAGGATCCATTGCAGTAATGACAAATTCTTTAGGAGATACTTTAAATTCTGTCTCATCGATGATACTTGAAAGAGTTTCGACTATACCCTTTAATATCCTACTATTATCCAGCTTAAGTGTAAAGCTCATTATTTATCAGCACTTTAATTGATTACTATTTTATATTAATAT
>JAGXNP010000128.1 GCA_019894885.1 Promethearchaeota archaeon
ACTTTATCTAAAACACATATAAATCTTATGGATGCCCCTCTTCCTCCTTTAAAAATATATTGTGAAAGAGCAATTGATTGTTTGGCAGAAATACATGCTTTTTGGTGGGATTATCATAAACTTCAAGAACTCTCTAATCGCTCATTTGTTTTTAACCTTTTTAAAGAAAATTCTTTTATTGAAGAAGAAATTTATAAACAGTCTAAAAAACAAAATAGGACCCTAAAACGATTTTTAAAACTCTTAGGAGATAGAATAAGTTATAAAAGAAAAGAGTTATTCAAAACTATTTTTTCATTATTTCCTCAATTTTCCGTTGAGCGAATTAAAAAAAAAGAGAATATAACACTTATACATGGTGATGCTCACTTCTGGAATTTTTTCTATCCAAAAGATATTGAAAATGAAAAATATAAAACACTTTTATTTGATTGGCAATCGTGGAGTATTGGTGTAGGAGGTCAAGATTTAGCATATATGATTGGGCTTAGATTGTATCCCGATTATAGACATTTGATAGAAAAAGTTCTTATCAAACGCTATCATAACGATCTTTTAAAGTTCGGCGTAAAAAACTATAGCTGGGATGATTGTTGGTATGATTACAGATTAGGTGCTTTATTTAACCTTTACAGAATTGTAGGGTGGTGGAGTGTGAATTTACATCCTTCAATTTGGTGGCCCGCCTTAGAAATATCATTTCTTACTATAGAAGATTTAAATTGCATGGAACTCTTAGAAAGAAAAATTTAAAAAAATTTAATATTGTATCTACAAAAATCAAAATATTACACATTAAATAATCTATAAGGTATCCCGAAAAATGTCTCTGTCCCTATAATCTCTAAAATTTTTTCTTTATTATAAACGGTATCATAATAAATATGTAATTCCCCTTTGCCATTACACCTTTCATGAATTACAACCCAAACATTTTCAGGATTTGTATTTTCAATTTCCTGTATAACATCCTGGTGATCTTCAACTATTTGTCTAACAGTCTCAATATCTGGTAGATCTTCACAAGGTAGCTCTGGATCATAAATTAATAAATTCTTAATAGAATTATATGCATAAATAACAACAGGAATACTTACTAGGGAAATTACAACAATAAGACTTATGATGATTATGGTATATTTTTTACGCTGGTTTTTTCTACTCGATGAAATATTATTTTTACTTGACTTAAAATAATCTTTGTTCATGCTATTTTAATCATTTCTATTTTTTACTTTGTATATATGCCGATCATCGTATAGAAAACTTCTTTTTTAAATTTAATGTAGATATTCTTTAAATTTCATAGTATTTGATAGTAAAAAGTCAATTTTTAGGGATTTCTCTAATTTTACGACTACTTTTTTTTCAATAACAATCATTAATAGTAAAACATCTTACCTTAATTATTAATGAAAAATCAGGTATGAAAAATGAAGAGAGTCCAGAGCATTGATATGATTCGAGGTTTTTGTATATTCCTTATGGTGCTCGGACACTTGCTTGATTGGTGGATAATAAAACAAGATAGATGGTTAATATTTTATTTGTTCTCGTTTTTAGCGCCAATAGCTGCTACGGGATTTGTACTAGTATCTGGCTTCAGTGCAGCAATATCGTATAAAAGTAGAGCTAAAAAGGCAGAAACTTCTATTGATATTACTTTGACCCAAGCTAGAAATATCTATTTAATTAGAGCTTTATTATTATTGGGAATAAGTTTAATTTATAATACTGTAATTGGTTTAGCCATGAACGACTTGAGGTGGATTTGGGCCTGGAATGTTCTCCAGACGATTTCAATTTCTCTCTTATTGGCGTGGCCTTTATTACGCACCCCAAAATACTTGCGAATTGGTTTAGGAATTGGATTATTAGTTTTGAATGAACTGCTTTCACCATTTTTACTTACATTTAGCGGTCAACTAAATATTTATGGTGTTTTATTCCACATTTTATACCATCCGATAGAAGCATTTACGATTTTGTCTTATTTCGCAATATTCATAATTGGAACTTTAGTTGGTGATTTCTTCTTTGACATTAACATAATCAAAGATCAAAAAGAAAGGAAGAATGCTATTAAGCGCGTGTTTTTACGGACGATATTAATAGTAGGGATAATATTTACTTCATTCGGAATTATATATCGTTTTTATGATTTTATTTATCGCCGAACTCTTTCGGCTATGTTTTACTCGATTGGAGGGATTCTTATTTTACTCTCAGTTATCTTATATCTCGAAGAATTTGAGAAAATTAAACCGAAAAAAAGGTACAGGTTTTTCTATTATTTCTCATTTTACTCTTTTACTATCTATATTGCTCACGATCCGTTGTTTTTTATATTTTTTCAGCAATTAAACGCTATAAATATCTGGCTGGCTGTTATTGGATTATTTGTATTGATCACTTTAATGCTAAAGGTTATGCATAAAAAGTTAGGAATAAAAGTCTCATTAAAAGCACAATTGGGTATCTTAAGTTTTATTATCGCAAATAAAATCGAACAAAGGAAAAGTAGAAATTAGAAAATTAAGGTCTTTAAAGGTAGCAATGATAAAATTTATTACAATTTAATGATTTTTCAAACTACTCAATTAAAAAAAGTTTAAAAAATGCAGCAAGCACGAATAAGACTCAGCAGCACTCAATTAACTGCTTTGAAAGCTGTTTGTGAGCAAATAGAAAGCGTCTGCAAGAATCAAGGAATTAGAAAACTAGGACCTATTCCTTTACCTACAAAGAGCTTACGAGTTCCTGTAATGAAAGCACCGTCTGGGCAAGGTACCTCGACTTGGGCAAAATTCGAAATGAGAATTCACAAACGACTTTTTGAAATAACTGCCAACGAACGTTCGATGCACCTTATTATGAAAATTCAAATTCCTGAGTCAGTTTTAGTAGAAATTGAGTTAATGTAGTAATACTTATTTCTTTGGATTTTTAATATCTTTTCAAGAGAATTAATATAATTTGCATTTATCCCTTATTTATGCCCTTTACACCATTTCATTTTGGTCCAGGTCTACTTATTAGTTTAACATTTCTTTCATTCATTGATATTCCTACTTTCTTAATAGCGAGTGTAATTATTGATGTTGAACCATTTTTAGTTTTGGTTTTTCAATTAAATTATCCCCTTCATGGGTTTTTCCATAGTTTTTTAGGAGGTTTTATCGTCGCTGTTCTTTTAACGATGGTTATGAGTAAAATTAGGAGGTACTTCAACCCTTTACTTACCTTTTTTAAAATAGAACAATCTATATCGTTTAAAAAAATATTGTTTTCGAGTACTTGTGCTATTTTTCTCCATATTTTATTAGATTCGCCTATTTATCTTGATATTAAACCATTTTTTCCTCTTGAAATTAATCCATTTTATCGTAGTACTATATGGCTTGGATTAATTGAGTATTTGATATGTATGTGGTGTTTTGTAGGAGCAACATTAGTATATATAATTAGATTGCTTCAACATAAAATTAAAATTAAAAAAAACCCTAAAAATGCTCAAAGTTTCAGAGCGACTTAAAACAAGTAAAATTATTCACTTAAAATTTTTAGGATGAATTTAAATCAATAGATAAATATTATGTTTTTAAAATAAAAAGCTCTTTTTGAATTATGACAGATTATCATACTAAAACATTTTATGGGCAAAAATCAAGCATTACCCTTACAAGCCCTTCTAAGTCGGCTCCGCATGTTTTCTTAAATTGTATAAAACGTAAGGAAGATGGGACATGGGAGAAAACTTCGGAGGGAGAAGGGAAAACTGTTAAGATAAGTATTGAAGAAATCATTTGTATATTAGAAGTTCTTCTCAAAAAGAGCGCAAATTGGAGAGGTTTTCACGTCTTTAAAGAGCGTAAAACAGAAATATATATAGGCTGGGAGAAAGAATCTCGTGAAGTAATTCAAATTAGAATTGGTGAATACATAAAGAAACTCCGTTTTCCTAATCTAAATTTTTTCACCTTAATGCTTGAACATATATTAAGCGAAAAAATTGAATTTGCTACTAGCGGAAAATCTAAGAAGAAATCAAAGGATGGAGATACTGAGGAAGAGGGCGATTATGGCATATTTTCTGAACACATCATTGCAAGAGACGGATTACAAGTAGTAGAAACTACGGAATTTGGAGTTTCAGAAGAAATTATCGAGATTAAAGCTAAAGTTAAAATAGAAAGCCCTAAAGCTCTTTTAATAACATTAGAATCGGATAAAGAATTTTGGATTCCAAAAAGCACAATTCATAACAATTACGATGTGGAAAACAAAAAGAAACTGCAAACACTTATTGTGGATAAATGGATTATAGAAAAACAAAGAATAATCAAATGATAGGTAAAGAAATAAGTGAAAAATTTTATTGTAAGCCATTATTTGTGAATTTACTATTATTAGTTTTAAATCTATTTCTGCTTTTATTCAAGCTTATTGTTTCTAGTTTAAATGAAAGTTTAGCCCTTCTAGCAGATGCTTTTAATAATTTAACTGAGATTGTCGAACAAGAAACACAAATTCAAGGCTTAAAATAAAAAATATTTACCTAAGAACATTTTATTATTTAAGTAACCTTTTGATTGATTTCTATGGAACTCTCTATTAACCTGTTAAAGAAAATTGCGTTAAATGTATATGATGTAATTCACCCTATTTTAGGATCTAGTATAGCCGCAGAAAAATCTCAGAAAGGCGCAGGAGGTGATATCTCTATGCAGATAGACTTACTTGCAGAAAAAATCATTATAGAGTCTTTAAAAAGTGAGAAAGTAAATACTTTACTTATTAGTGAAGAAATTGGAGAGAAATACATCGGAAATAGAGATAAAGCGATTAACAACCATAATGTTCTTGTTATCGATCCCGTTGACGGATCCAACAACGCTGTACGAGGGATTCCTTATTGTTCAGTTTCAATTGCCTATGCGATAGGTACAAGTATAAAGGACATAAGAAAAGCTGTAGTATTAGATTTGGTTTCAAAAGACATTTATTGGGCTGTTAAAGGAGAAGGTGCTTATCTAAACGGTAAGAAAATTCGCGTTTCAAATCTGGATCTTTCAGATAATTGCATTTTTGAGCTGAATCTTCCAAAGAAAAATGTTTTTACATATATTGAGAGTTTGAAACCAATCTTTGAACGATTCCATCGTATTAGAATACTAGGGAGTTGTGCTTTAACTTTATGCCAAATTGCCAAGGGCAGTATAGAAGCTTTTATTAATTTACGAGAATCTAATAGGCTAGTTGATGTTGCTGCTGGCCTTCTAATAGTCAAAGAAGCAAATGGTCAATTTTTCTCTCTTGATGGAAGCGAAATTGATCAAAAACTATCCATAGACTTAAAATTTCCCTTTGTAGCTTGTAATGCGAATTTAGAAACTTTCTTAAAAAATGAATTATAAGATATTAATCAGGAATATTTATAGGATAAGTCCCGTATCTTCTCTTAATATTTTGCATAGCTTCAAATCTGTCGAGTGTAACTGCGGGATGTATGCTATGCCCTGAACTAAAGATATAGCCCCCTCCGGGTGCTAATTCCCGTAGTAGTCTTTTGGAATAATCTTCAATCTCAGAAATCTCTCCTAAAGCCAACATGACAGGGCTTAAATTACCCACAAAGGTAATTTTATCGCCAAATTTTTCATTTAACTTAAATATGTCATATTCTGGGTTAGCGGTTGTAGATTCAATGGGATGAATTGCATCCACTCCGCAGTTTATAATGTCTTCAAAAATTTCTAAAAGATCCCCATCTGAATGCAGAAGTATTTTGCAATTATGCTTATGAGCTGAATCACATATTTGTTTTAACCATGGAAATATATGTTTTCGATATAAGTTTGGCCTCATGAAAAGTCCGTTCTTAAATCCGTAATCGTCCCATAGTAACACCATTTTTGCATCGTTTTCCGCTAAGATTTTCACTAACTCTACTGTGAAGGTTCCTCTGTCGTCAAATATCCTCTTCATTTGCTTCTCGTTACCTAAGATTCTTGAAAATGTTTCAATTCCAAACCCTTCCCAAGCACATTCCATGAGAGCGCCAGTTGAAGGGATAGAAAAAACTGCGTCATCCATTTCTTTTTGAACACTTCTTCCTGATAGAAATTGATCCATTCGAGTTTGTAAATTTGGATCTGGCTGTTCCCAACTTTCGTAGTCCTCAAATGACTTGAAGTGCCCTCCGTGGTAAGCTAGGATCATAGTTTTGTCTTCAGCATATTGGAATTTCATTACTCTACCATACTCATCGATATATCCTCCCCTAAACATTTTTCGGGGAAATATACTTACATAACTAAGGACTAAATCTATTCCTGCTTTACTAAAAAAAGTATATGTGTTTTTATATCCACGACCACCGCTAGGATTTACACCATAGTGTTTTATTATAGTATTGTTTGAAAACGCACTCTCAAAAGCGGGAACTCGATCTGGTTCTTTGTGTTCAATAGTAGTTAAAATTCTTTCTGGAGCATTCATTAAATCTCAAGTTAATAATCTTTTATTAAAATCCTATATTACATTAAAAAGGTCTTTAGAATATATAAAAGTTTAATTTTACAAATTTGTAGGGCTGATTTTGTTTTGAGCGATTTTAAAAGACTAACAACAGACTTCTTTTCAAGAGATACGATCGAAGTAGGTAAGGATCTCTTAGGTAGATATCTAATAAAAAAAACTGAGAATGGGGATATGATAGGAAAAATATTAGAAGTAGAAGCATATTTAGGTCCAAACGATAAAGCCTGCCACGCATATAATTACAAAAAAACAGAAAAAACAAAGATCATGTATATGAAACCAGGTACTTTATATATTTATTATATCTATGGTATGTACTTCTGTCTTAACATCATTACTGAACCAGAAGGGATACCGTGTGCTATTTTCATAAGAAAATTGTTCCCAATTGATGGAATAGAATTAATGAAAGAAAACAGAATGGTAAAAATCGGAAAAAATTATAAGAATTTGGTTGATGGACCAAGTAAGTTGTGCATGGCATTTAATATAACTAAAGAAAAATATAACGGTAAAGACTCTTGCGGGGAAACTTCAAAACTCTATTTTGCTCAAGGGAAAAATATTGGAGATAAAAAAATTACATTAGGTAAGAGAATTGGGATAGATTATGCGGAAGAAGACAAAGATCGTCTCCTACGCTTTAATTTAGAACAAGAATTATAAAAAACCTAAATCTCGATTCCAATTCAAATACTATGACCAGATAATATGCTCCTCCCCGACCTTACCATAAAGCGTGAACACCTAAACTTACGATTGCTCCATCCCTGGCCTGATCGGGTTTGTTATTACGAGCTTATGCCTTTCCTACGAAAGACACTACTCTGGCACCCACCATTATGGGGATCGCTTCGACGGAACATAAAATTGGATAATATTCCTCATGAAACCTGAATCTAGGCAATTTGAGCTAAAGACCATTTTACTCTCCGTCCAGTATAGGACTTCAGAACGGGCCTAATGTTCCAAGAAATACAATGTATGCATTAATAAAAACTTGATGAAGTGTTGAGAACTTTAAAATCTGTACTAATTAATTTTATTAAAATGACTAAAAATAAAAAAAAAAGTTAGGATGAATTATTTTTGGAATTCACTTGTGGTTCTGTTTTCTCTTTTGGAGGTTTTTCCTTTTTTACTTTAGGAATTTTTTCTTTTTTAGGTTTTGGTAGCTTCTCTTTTTTTACCTTAGGCGTTTTTACTTTTTTAACCCTTGGAGGTCGCTCTTTCATTTTTCTTACGATAGTACTAAGGAAAAATGAGAGCAATATCGTGGCTACTAGAGTAAAGCACATAATTACATAGGAAGTTATCTGATATCCCCACCAAATAAAGAAGAGTTTGAAAATGATGAAAAGAAAACCGAAAATACTTCCTAATATTAAAGTCGCCAAAAGAAATCGAGGATATTTCTCCTTATCAGTAGCAATTGTGAATTGTACATCTTCTACAATTAATAGATTCCATTTTTGCTTTAAAAATATCCAGATGCACATAAAAATAATAAACACCGCTATCGATAGACCTAAGTCAAACCAAATAACTTGATAATTTGGTAATCCTACATCTATGGAACCAATAGTGAATATTATCGCAACCATAAGAGGATACACAACTGCGTTTATAAAGATAATATCGTCAATCCCTGTATCCTCTTTTACCTTTAAAGAGATACGTAAGGACACTAAGAATGCTATAATTCCCATTATCGTCCCAATTAAAATATACAATATATTCACTGTTATATTACCTAATATTGTAAAAATCACTGCGGCCATTACGAGAATTGATTCTAAAACACTATACAAACTCATGAGAGTTAACCTTAATTTGACTTTTAACTAATTCTTATGGATAATTAAAGGACTGAATTTTTCAATCCTTTTTAATTCTTTGTAAAAAATTATCTAATCAAATCAGATTTAGTTCAGTCTAATACTAGTTTTTTATTTTCTCTTCTTCGTAAAATAGAAATAAATTTTGCAGTGTCTGGGAAAATATAAGTTATATCGTCTCCATCGTCATCTAGAGTAATTTCTTTTGAAAACTGCCCCTTAACTTTCTTCCTCATATCATTCAAAATCATAAAATTATAATTGAAAAGGCAGTTCAAAAAACTACATAACATGGAAGTAATATAGGTTAAACTTTATGTAAAACCAAAAATAGGCTAGAATATTGTTCAATTATAATAAAATAATGAAATTTGAGTCAATTTTAAGGGATTAATATGTCAGAAAATACTATATATCTCGACGCAGAAACACTTGAAAGTTTCATGAGAGATGTTTTTATAGGGCTTGGGGTGCCTAAAGACGATGCCCACATTATAGCTGAAGTGTTAATTGCTTCTGATATTAGAGGAATTGATACCCATGGAATACAACGCTGTAAAATGTATTTCGATCGAATAAAGGCGGGTATCTATGAGGTAAATACAAAAATTGATATCATTAATGATGGTCCAACGACTGCTCTTTGGGACGGAAATTGTGGAATGGGACATGTTATTGCTTATAAAGCCATGAAAAAAGCAATTGAAAAAGCGAAAAAATATGGACTGGGCTCTGTTGCAGTCAGAAATTCAACTCATTTTGGT
>JAGXNP010000129.1 GCA_019894885.1 Promethearchaeota archaeon
TCCATGCATTCAACTCCAAATTGACATAACTCACAACCTACAGGATAATTTTGTGCTTTGTATTTCCAATTGATTCGACGACTGTATGTTTTAAGAATTGGTTTAAGGCGTGGTACCATCTCTCTTGCGACTTTATTACGATATTTATTGCATTTTGTTTTATCATAACCCTTTTCTGTTATTGCATTAGCAGGACAATTTTTTGCACATTCTCTACAAGTAGATTTAGCATAATATAAACAATTTGCATAAGGTTCATTACTTTTTCTAGGAGTAGTTTTAAGCGGCGCATTTGTAATTACCGAAGCTAATCGAATGTTGCAACCTAAGTCAGTAATCAAGCCCTCATGTAATCCAAAAGTCCCTAATCCCGCGGCAAATGCAACATGGTTTTCAGACCATGTAGAATAGAAATCTTTTTTTGCAACTAGAGTATATGCTTCGCTAAGTTTTCCCGAAATAGCACTATACCCTTCATTTTTAAAAAATTCAACCGTTTGCTCCATTATATAATTTCTAAAACCCTTAGCAAAATTTCTAGCAACAGAATAAATTTCTGCGGGTAAAACCATTTTTGGTAATCTAATTGGAGTAATACTTTCCTTTCGGATTTCATCAGTAAACGGATATACTATAGATACTGTATAAAGATTTGATGCCGGCAATTGTTTTTGACCACTCGCTAACCACATTTCCAAGGGTGTATAATGTTCATATCCTACAATCTCTTTAAATTTTAAAAAAATAGGGTCATTACCTTGAGCAACACCAATTAACGGTTGGGAGAAAATTTTTTCACCTCCGTATTCCTTAGGAAGGCGGTTAAGTTCACTATTTTCAAATTTTTCTTTTAAAAATTCAATTAATGTATCTTTCAAGATTGATTTCAAAATATTTTTTTATTTGCTTTTGTAAAATATTGTCATATTTTTATTTATTTTTTACTCTCTTTTACAAAAAATCCCCACAACTTTCAAAACTTTTTAATCAATTCTACAAAGTTTTAATATTCATTAGCATAATAAGTATTAATTCCAATCCTTGAAGGATCACATTTTGATCGTATATTATGAATGATAACACTAGCACAGAAGAAACTGGCTTAATAAAAGCACCGTTATGGGACTTAATGCTATCTACAAACGACTGCTATCCTGGTTGTGGTTGTGACGACGATGATTTTGATATGACATTAGATCGTGTAAAAAGGTGGGTGAGATCCCATGACGAATTAAAAGTAATTCAACAAATTGACCAACTCTTATCAAACTCCTTCAACCATATCAATCATAGCAATTTTATTGTTTATTAATATAACGAAGAGTCCAAATTCTGTCCATATGTATAAGGTTTAGGATTTTGGATTATAATACTTATTGGTTCATTGATAATAATTTATGTAGGCATACATACTTATTATAAGGAGAAAAAATATCCTGATGGAATTCCAACTAAAAAACCTTTAAAAACACCTATTGTTTCGTAGCTTTAGCTTTCTTAATATTAATACATATTTATAGTAGTTTTAATTATTTCATTCATTAATCCCTTGTTAAGCGTTTTTTAAAAAGGTTATAAATGAACTTTATCGAACCAATATCTATTTTTTAAATCGATGCTTATTTAATATATATCCTAAAAAAATAGATTTTTGATTTGATATGGCTGATAATATTAATAGTGAACGAAAGCTTAATGGAAAAGAAAGAGAGATTTTATTTCAATCTATGGATGTGATATTAGGAAATCTTCAAGACAATATGCAACATTTAAGCAAACCTAAACATTTTTCACATACTAAGAAATTTATCGAAGTGGTCTATGATGGCTTAATAAAGAAGAGAAAATTCTTCTTATTAGCAAGTGGACGTTCTGCTTTTATTTTACAATGCTTTGCGACAAGGTTAGTCCATCTTGGAGCAGATGTTTATATGGTGACTAACTTAGGGTCAATACCTGCTCTAACAAACGAGGATATTTTAATAGTCCTTTCTGGATCAGGGACAACATCGATTGTGGTAAGCCTTCTCAAAAATTACGTGAATACCGCTAAACCGTTTGGGATAATATCAATTACATCCCATCCCGAGACTATTATCGGGAGAGTTGCTGATATTACTATAAAATTAAAGGGCCGTACTAAAAGAGATCAGGTTGATCTTCACGATGATACCGCAATTCTTACACCTGAAGGAACAATGTTCGAGATAGCTGCTTTCGTATATTTGGATGGTATAATCGCTGAGCTCGCAATTAAAATGGGTAAAACTAACGAAGATATGTTAAGGAAACACTCAGAGACTATTTAAACTACCGTACTTTACATTCTTTGTGCCCATTATAGTGTATTTACGAGAATAGTCTTAGGACTAAAAATCGATGAGTAGATATCTCCCATGGGCACACTTTATCTTAAGTCTGATTGTTTTTTTATTTACTGTTAAAAAGTAGGGCGCCAATAGCCCCACAATATTCTGAATTTGTTAAAAAAATAGCTTTTTTCCTTTTGAGTTTACAGAGTAGTGATAAAATCTGTTTTAATGGTTTATTCTCTAATAGAAATCCTCCGCAGAAAACGATATTTTTTATATTATAATTTTCAGCCATAAGAGTAGCAATCGTTCCAATATTTTCTCCAATAATTCCAATTAGGGAATTGATTAGATCTTCCTTTTTTAATGATTTTACATCAAAATCTTTTTTAATCTTGCCTAAAGAAGCTGCTGTAAATTCTCTAAATAATTTATTAACTCTAGTATCTTCAACATTGTAAATATCAGCTACTTTTAAATCAATGTTAAATCGATTTCCCTTACGAGAAAGATCAATTGCATCAAGATAATCATCTAAATTAAATAACAATTTAATTAGTCCCATGAATAAACCTCCACCCATAGCAGATCCTCCTATATGTTCGATATTAGAGTTTAGGAAATGATCTGAATCGGAGCGCTCCTTAACATTATCGCTTTTTAGCACGATTGATGTTCCGGTCCCTATAGTAACTACTAGTGAAGCAGGTAGAGCCTTATTTTTATAATGGTTATAGAGAAACTCCAATCCTTCTATATTTGCTTCAAATTCGTTAATTAAATTAGTTTCAGTTTTGTTAGAATATTTCTTATATAGCGAAAAAGCCTTTCCTCCAGTGAAATTAATAGAATTAAATTTTTTTCTATTAGAATCTAAAAATTCGATTATTTTACGAAAATCTGACCCCGTTTGGCTTATAGATAGTATAATTTCATTTTCTTTAAGGTACGCAACCTTTGTTAAGCTCTGACCGATATCTATTCCTATAACATCGGAGGAAATATTTATTTCCGATTGTTCTAACCGAATCTTTAATTCAAATTGCTTCAAAATATTTAACCACTCCTAATATTTTAATAAAGATTTATTTAATTATTTAATTTTAATATTAAGTAATGATTAAGAACTCTAAAGTTAATAGCACTGATGTTGCCATAACCAAAAACGACAGTCCGACTAAAACTATAAACAATGGGATTGAATTACTTGGTGGGATTTCAAGGTTTATTGGAAAAGAAGATAAGGTTTTTATCAAAATTAATTTAAGAGCACCTAGTGGGTTTCCTGTTAATGTAAGTATAGATTCCCTTAGAGCTTTAATTATTCTGTGTAAAGATGCAGGAGCAAAAAAAATATATGTTGGAGGGTTTCCAAATTACGGTGTAAAAACTAGCACGCTTAATGACACCTTAGGGCTCAAATACTACTTAGAAAAACTTGGAGCAGAATTAATATTCTTGGATGATGAGGAATTGGCCCCCTTTAGTAATATCGATATAAATGGAAAAAATATCGAATATCCAACAAGAGTGCTTGAATCTGATAAATTAATAATACTCAATCAAGTAAGCGTTGACCCCTTATTTAAATGCACGCTTTCACTACTGAATTGTTATTCTTTAGTGTCTTCTAAGTCTCAGAAAATTGATAAGGTAATTAGAAGTGGGAAAGATTATTTGTTATTAGACCAATTTAAGCAAGATTTAATATCACACATTCTCGATGTTTTCAGTATTAAAAAACCCTGTTTAGTTATAAACGATATGTTTTATTTCTTGGAAGGCGCTGGTCCCTTTATTTACAAGGATTCGAACTTAATTCGTACAAGTTTAGTAGTCAGTGGATCTGATGCGGTAGCAGTGGACTTAATCACATTAAATTTATTAAAAATTGATTTATTAAGTAGCGAAATCCTCTTAGAAGCGAGAAATAGAAAACTAGGAATAACAAATGGTTCTGAAATCAATTTAAAAGGTGAAAGCCTTGATGATAACAAGTTAATAGTTAATTTTTCAGTTTATAAATTAAATGAAATTACGATTAATAACACTTATCTACAAACGGGAAGAATATGTTCTGGATGCTTCAAAGAGGCGTATTATCTATTGAATTTCATGAAAACTCACATGACAAAAGATTTAAAGTACATAAGAACACAGTCAATGTTGATTGGTGAAAATCCTCCTGAACCCGATACAGTAGAAAATATTATAGTTTTTGGAGACTGTGCTTTAACAACTACAAAGAATCGTGATTTTCGATACATTCAAGTGCTAAAAAAAGATAATATCATTAAAACCGTAGGAGATAAAGTAAAGAAAGAGAAATCTTCTCAAAAAAAACCTATTGTGAAAGAGAAAGTAAATAAATCCATAATTGAACTTCCAGGATGTCCACCAGATATGCTTATGAGCTTAAATACAATCCTTAAATATTATGGAAAAACACAAGCTCCAAATCTCTCCTTCTACAATGCTCTATTAAATCAATTTGGCTATAAAGAATCGGGAAAACTTATGAAAAAAAAAGGAGTCACTAACGATGTATAACGAAGATTTTCGAAAAAATTGGTTTAATATCTTAAAGTTTAATTCAAAGGTAAGCATAGTTGAAAACCCGAGAAAATTAGATGAGAAAGTCAGAATTCCTTTAACTCCTATTCAGATTGACGCCTTTTTATTGTATAATTTGTTTGCAGTTCTTTACCCGCGATTTATAAGTAAGCAACAAAATATTCTTGATATCATTGTGTCCGATTTCGATATTGACAATTTTGTGTTTGGTGTGTATTTATATAAGACCAATAAACCAGGAGTTCATGAAACAGTAGAAATTTTACCAAACGACTTAGTTGGAATAAAGCAAGAGAATTTGGGCGATATGAACGAAATTTTCAATAAATTTCAATCATCAATCTTAAAAGATCACAACGTTAAAGTTAATAGTATCAGGATAATAAAAAAAAGGGGTTTGGATTTAATAAATAGTCATTATGGAAAGATCAGTAATTCTACCAATTATGATATATTCCGAAGTTTTTTGGATTTAATGCAAATATCTATTAATAGTAATTTAATAGCCATGTATCCTGAACCATACATTTTAAAATTTTTAAGAAACAATATAAATCTTCTTGAAGACATCAAATTGTCATCAATTTTCGCTTTTATTGAAGATCTAATTCCTTCGTTTAATATCTTGGTGGCAACGGCATCTAATCAGTTATCATTTGGCGTAAACCTGGAGAAAATCGAAAGCAAAACTTTAAAATCTGATATTAAAGTTAAAATACTCCCGATAGAAAGGGAAGATTACGAATTAAATTCTTATGGATTACTTACAGATATTAAGAACGCTCAGCAAACCTTCATGGTGGATAATGTATTCAATATTAACCTCAATGGAATTTTAAAATTTCTTTCAGAATTATTTGAGAATGAAATACCGTTTGATAAAGAGATTTTAAGATTACTCTTTCAAAAGTTTTTGTACGGAATTAGAGGATATGACTTACATTGGAGTATGTACCCCAAACCTAAAACCTTTAGTACATTAATCAGATTTTTAATGAAACTTTTAGGTATAGATTTGAACTTAAAAAAACTTTCACACTGGGCTATTCCTGATTATATTTTCGGGTTATTTGATACATTTGTGGGATTAAACGCAAAAATTCTACTAATTATTACTACCAGCAAAAAAAATAACGATATAAATAACCAGACACCAATTACTCTACTACTTGAAATAGAAAATGGATCTCTTACGAAAGTGAAATATATAACTGAAAAAGAACTGTTTTCTGGGATTGACCAAGAATCTTTGGATTCAATAAGGTTTGCCTATTCAGAGAGATTTGGATTTATAACTAATATTTTAATCATTAATAAAAACCTCATTAAATCGATTTTAAACACCTTTATCTTTAAGTTCCATAAAATATCCATGTTTTCCATCTTAAAAGTTCTAAAAATGTTGAGAAAGCCTCAATTTTTTCAAATTTACCCCGAAATACCTCCATATTCTCTTCTAAAGAGGAAAAATAGTTTCTTCTTTTTAAAGGATTTACTCAAGATTGTGATTGATAAACACAACTTTTAACTCAAATTTATTTTATGAATCCTTTGGCTTTCAGTAATTCTGCATTTAATATTGCTCCACCTGCTGCGCCTCTTATTGTATTATGGCTTAACGCAATAAATTTATAATCAAAAATGGTGTCCTTCCTTAATCGGCCAATAGTAACTGCCATACCTTTGTCGTTATCTCTATCTTTTTTAGGTTGTGGTCTATCTAAATTATCCAGGTATATAATTGGCTGCTTTGGAGCAAAAGGCAGATTAAGTTCTTGAGGGATCGATTTGAATTCTTTCCAAATTTTAATTATGTCTTCTTCGTTTGGAATTTGATTTTTAAATTTAATATTGACACAAGCAGTATGGCCATCCGTAACAGCTACCCTTATACAAGTTGCACTTATTTGAATCGAATCCTCGTTAACGATTCCGTTCTCGCCAACATGTCCTAAAATTTTGAGTGGTTCTTTCTCAGATTTTTCTTCTTCTCCTCCAATGTAAGGAACAATGTTATCCAAAATATCTAGTGAGGGAACTCCAGGATAACCCGCTCCAGAAACAGCTTGAAGCATAGTCACTATCAATTTATCAACTTTATATCCTTTTCGTTCCAAAGCAAAAATAGGAGCCATATAACTTTGAATAGAACAGTTTGGTTTAACGGTCACAAAACCACGCGACAAATTTCTATTTTTTTGCTGGATGGGGATTACATCTATATGATCGTAATTGATTTCAGGTATAATCATAGGCACGTCAGGAGTCCATCTGTTCGCTGAGCTATTACTTATAACAGGAATACCCTTTTTAGCATATTCAAATTCGATTGCTCTCGTGTCTTCCTTCTTAGGTAAATCCATAGCAGAAAAAACAAAACTAACCTCTGTTTTAAGAGAATCAAAATCTTGGACGTCCCTTACTACTAAATTTCTAACTTCTAATGGGATATCCATAGCCATTTGCCACCTTCCCTTGACGGCCTCTCTATAGGGTTTTCCTGCCGATCTGGGTGATGCTGCAACATCTACGATTTCAAACCATGGATGTCCAATCAATAGACTAATATAATTTTGACCAACGATCCCGGTAGCTCCTAAAATACCAACTTTAATTTTTTCAGAAGACATATTAGTTTGAGTTTATATTATATTTTTAACCTCTTTAATGTGAGTTTATTGAATAATTTTATTAAATTTTTTTTGTTATTTTATTATATTAAGGAATAACCAAGCGATAAGAGATGCTGAATAGAGAAACAGATTTATTAAAGGAAGCAGAAGATTTGGAAAATCAATCGAAAATCGCTGAGAGGGATAAAAATTATGTATTGGCGATTTCAGTTTTAATGAAAGCAAAAGATAATTACACTAAATTAGGATTAACTGGGCAAGTTTCAATAATTATAAAAGAAGTTGTTCGGTTGAAACATTTAATGGGAGATGAAAAAAGTTCGTTACAAAGGCTTGGAAGAGATCAAGAAAAGATTGAATCTAAAACTCAGTTCAAATCAAGCTCAGAAAAATTAGGACAAATGAAATCCGAGAACACTCAAATATCGGAAGCAAGTGGTAATGTTATTCTAGATAAAGCGCGAAATTTAGCTCTTGAAGATAAATATGAAGACTCATTAAAATTATATAACGAAGCCTATAGCATATTTAAGCATCTCGAATATAAAAATGAGTGTAAACAAATTTTGTGGCAAATAAATGAGATAAAAGACTATCAACGCTGGGCAAAATTACGAAAATCTAAAGGGATTCCTATAAATTTAAAAGATATTGTAGCTTTAGCTTCAGCTGAGAGAAGGAGGCAAAGAATACAACAAGGTTTAGGAGCTAAACCCCGACCAGTTGAGATCGAAGAATACAAACATACTAAAAGAAATAATTCAAATACATTTCATCCTAAAGGTTCTAAATTACTTGAACAGATGAAATTAACTGAGAAAAGAAACGAAGAACTTAAGAAAACATCACTATCTAATGTGAAAGACCAACAAAAGAATTTTGAAAGCAAACGGAAAGAAAAGCAGAATAAGATTCAAATGTTACTGGAGGAAAAAAAGCATAAGGATGAGTTAATTGCTAAAGGACAAGAATTATTAGAAATAGGAAACCAGAAACTTAAACAAAAAGAATACGACGAAGCTAAAGTCTTCTATACTCAAGCAATTGAATTATTTACTCAGCTTGGCTGGCACAATCAGATAAGCATCCTAGAGAAAGAACTCTGGAATATTGATATGTATAAAAAAGAAGAAGAAAAGAAAGAAAAAACTGTAAGGTTAAATAAAGTAAAAGAGGAGCAAGAATTTCAAAGCAGAGTTTCAAAAGTAATGAGTGAGAAACAAAAATACAGCAAGAAACTAAACCAACAGCAGACAGCTTTGTCTCCAAATATAAAGAGTAAGATTGAAAAGATAAAGTTGGCTCAAGAAAAGGCTGAAAAGGAAGAGAGTTCTAATAATTTCTCAAGAGCCTTGGCAAGATATCAGTATATCCTTGAATTATACCAATCAATTCCTAAAGAAAGCATTGATTTGTCAAATAAACTCTCAGAAGTAGAGCAGAAAATTTTGGAATTAAAAGCGAAATCGTAATATTTTAGGCATAGGCTACTTTTATGTAACTAATAATTTTAATTTTGAAATTCGAACTTCGATGAAGAATCCGTTTTTATCTTTTTATCACGTCCCTAATTCAAAAGAACTCTTAGATATAGCCTTCAGTAGAG
>JAGXNP010000012.1 GCA_019894885.1 Promethearchaeota archaeon
CCTTGCGGGTTTTGCGCCTTGTATCTTCGATTTAATTATATATTCTCAATCTATACAGTTATCTTTAGGATATGGGTTTATCGAGGGTTTATTAGTTGTTTTTTACTTTTCACTTGGGACTTTCGTGGGGCTCTTTCCATTTGCGTTAGCGAAGTATGGAACCTCGCAGATTGTCAAGCCAAATGATAAAAGGCGGAAAGTGATTTTCTACTTAATGATTATAATAATCATTACTTTCAATATTCTTGTAATGATTTTATCGTTTTTACGAATATCTGTATTTCCTATAGAAAGTTTATAGGTAACTATAAGCAAAACAGTAAATATTATAATTTTAATCAAAAAATTAAAAACTTATTAATTATTCAAATAAATCAATATTGGTCTCATAAAATAATTTATATCTGTATTTTCATATATATTATAACTAATTATATCTTTCACCAAAGATGGAAATAAGCAAATAATGGTTGATTGCAAATTTTGTGAATCCCAAAACATTTCTTTTACTTGTGAGAAATGCAAGTCAAGTTTTTGCATTAACCATATGGCTACAACAGAAAGTTGGCTTTGTAAAAAACATGAGTTACATTATTCTAAGGTGAGTGCTACTGAGAAATTTTATAAATGTACTGTTATTGAAAATAGTAAATGTCCAGAGTGCGATTCCCTCTTAAGATTAGAAAGATTATCATCTGGTCATTATTATTTAGAGTGCATTGATGAAGCATGCAGTTGGAACTCTTACTTAAAATCTCCCGGCTTATTTTTTCCTACTAAAGAACAGCTAGCTAGAGAAGCTACGAAATATAATCTAATTAAAGGATATAGGTTAAACTTATGTCGTAGAGCTCTCAAAAAAATAGTTGGAAAAGAAATTTGTCCAAACTGTTTCATAGAATTTCTTAAGAGAGCCTCAATTACTAACTTCTCTACTATTATCGAATCATTCAATCTTAACGCTCAACAAATGATTAAATTAATTAACCAATACATTGAAGAGGAACGAATTTATGGTATAATTGATCAGAAGAACCAGATTTTTTACTACATATCCTATGAAATCCGTGAAAAAATTTTATCGAAAATTCAAAACGAAGGTATATTAAAAGTAGCAGATCTGGGAGAAATGCTCGATATGAGTTCAGGAGCGGCTATAAAAGTCATTTTTAAGTTAATTAGTCAGTTTCAAATTAAAGGTTCATTTTCTCAAACAAAACAATTCTATTACTCCCAGAAATATATAATGGACCATTTGATAGAAGAGATTAATAAAAAGGGAAGGATTTCGTTAGATAAACTTTCGAAAATATTTGATATCCAAATAGAATTGACAAAATCTTTTTGCGTCAATCTAATGAGAACCAACGCAATAAATGGATTTTTTGCCGATCGTGGTAATGAAATTATTATATCTGACCAAATCTATAAAGAAATTAAAAATTTTGCAAAAGAAGTAGGTTTATTTGAGCTATCGAAGCTTGCTACAAAATTAAAAATAGCTGTGGAATTAGCAAGAAAAAGTCTCCATGATCTCATTAAATCTGGCAAAATTAAAGGCCTTTTCACCCAACGCAGAGAATTTATGACGCGCAAATACCTCGAGACGAAAATAAAAGAAATCGCTCGAGCCTACAGAACGATGCCGCTAAGAGAACTCTCGAATAGGTTAGGTGTAACTGAATCCAGTATAGAAGAGAATCTTGCACAACTGATTGGAAACGGAGATATCGATGGTTTTATTGATTTAGGAAAGCGAATGTTTACAGCATATTCGGTACCACGTAATTCATCCGGAACAACGCGTCCAAAACAGAAAAAAGCAATTCCTGTCGACGAGGGAAATATAGAAGTTGTAAGGGATTACGATTTCGAGGGTGGACAAGTACACATGAAAATCGCTGTGCGGAATAAAAGCGATATGGCTATAAATAATGTTAAGGTCCTATTGGATGCGCCAACTAACTTCAAAATAAAACAACCTTTGATAAGTGTTCCCGTAATTGAAGCCAATAATAGTAGGGGAGTAGATTTTTATCTTGAACCCAAAAATTGCGGCATATCAAACATTGGAGGAACTGTGATATTTAAAGACGCAACGGGTGAAAAACACACCAAACACATAAGAAAAAAAGAAGTTGCTATAAAATGTCCACTTGTTTGTACCTCAATGAGCACTATAGAAGATTGCCAAGTCGCAATACAAACCTTAGGAAACGACGCTCGGGCATTTTTAATTGCTGACTTAGACCCTCGTTTAGCTTATAGGGCTGCGATAAGAACTCTAAAAAACTTTGATACTAGCGCTGTAACATCCCACGAGGGTTCTGATACAAAAGGAAATTACGAAGCTGAAGCATGGTTTTGTTCTGAGGCTAAAGTTACTGGCGGGAGAATTATTACCCGAATCTATGTATCTGAAACAAGTCAGTCATTGGAAGTAAGGGTGTGGTGTGGAAATCCAGGACAATTAACAGGTTTCTTAGCTAAAATTATAGAGTTATTGTTTGAGCAGATCGACATAATCAGAAAAATCAAATCAGAGGAAAGAGAGAAAACAATAGATATCATGGCAATTACACAGAACTTAGCTGAAATCAGCGATTATTGCATGCTTAGATGGAAAGCACAGAATATAAGAAACAAGTTGCATGACACATTTATACGTTTAAGGAAAATTCTAGGAGATAATGAAGCTATATTAGGTAGAGTCGAATATTGGCTAACTCAATTGAATAAATATGGTAAAGACGACAAAATCAGCGATGAGGACGCCGAGAAGCTAGTGAATGATGTAGAAAAAATCAAAAATGTCATATCTCGAGCTATAAAAATGTAATTTTTTTATTAATAAATATTTATAAAAGTTCTAATGAATTTATATTAATAAGAAGTGAGAAGAGTTTTGAATTATGCCAATAATTAGTATATCTATCAATGAGAGCTTAAAACAATTTATCAATAAACTTGTTAAAAAAAACCAATATGAAAATAAATCCAAGCTAATCCGAGATGCTTTATTAAGACTAATGTCTGATATTGAGGTTTCAGGCTTTGATAATTTTGGAGATATCAGTCCGATTGAGAAGAGTATTATTGGAAATCTAATTGTTATAGCGCCCCATGATCCGATTGTTCAAAGAAAATTGAACAAAATCGAAAATAAATATATGGAGCAAATCGTTAATAAAAATCAACATTTCCAAGGAGAAAATCTCTTAATGTCAATTATTTTCGATGGGAAAATCTCAGATTTTCAGAATATCGTAGTCGACATAAATGGGATTAAAGAAATTAAGAACTTCCGTTATCTAATCGTTAATTAAGCGTAAGATTTTCTTAAAGACATCTTTTTTTATTTTATGAAAAGATTAAATAATTTGCATATTTTGGATTTAATACTTAAAACCATTCGGGATTAACTTTAATAGAGATATCTAATTTAATTCAATATCACAATCCATTTTATTATTGAAGTATAAAGGAATTATGTCTACACAAGAGACTGAAATATATAGAAAATTGCAGCAACGCTTAGATACTTTACCAATCGGGTTTCCGGCAACAAAATCAGGTGTAGAACTTCGAATATTAAAAGCCCTTTTTACTCCCAAAGAAGCGGAAATAGCGGTGAAAATGAGTTTTATACCCGAATCTTTAGAAAAGATTTATAGGCGCGTTAAAAAAAAAGTAGCATCAAAAGGCGAATTAAAGGAAATCTTAGACAGAATGTATCACAATGGGGCTATAAACTTAAAGAGACCCGACGAAGATAATGGAGAAGAAATACAATATCATTTAGCATTTTTAGCAGTTGGGATGTACGAATATCAAGTAAGGACGCTTTCAAAAGATTTTTATGAGGATATTGAGCAATATTTTGATGAAGCTTACCGGGATGAATTCTCAAGTACAAAGATTAATCAATTAAGGACAATACCCATTGAAGAAAGCATCACTCCCGAACATAACATAGCTACTTTCGATGAATTAAGAGAAATTATAAGAAAAGCTAATAAGATCGCAGTTATGGAATGTATTTGTCAAAAAGGTAAAGATCTTATTAATAAATCGTGTAAACAAACTGATATGAGAGAACACTGCTTCGCATTGAATAATTCTGCTCAACATGTTGTAGATCTTAACAACGGTAAATTTGTCACTAACGATGAAGCCCTAATCATTCTTAAGAGAGCTCAGGAAGAAGGACTAATCTTGCAACCTGGCAACGCTTTAAATCCAAATTTCATTTGTTGCTGCTGTGGATGTTGTTGCGATTTAATAACTAATATAAAAAAACTTGAGCGCCCATGGGAGTTGTTCCATTCAAATTTCTTTGCGAGTGTTGATTCTGATTTATGCATTGGTTGCGAATCCTGCTTGAATAGATGTCAAATGGATGCTATTGAAATGGTCGAAAATATAGCAACAGTAAACCAAAATCTATGTATAGGATGTGGTAATTGTGTCGTGACTTGTTCAGAAGAAGCCATAACTATCGAGAGAAAAGAGAAAGAGGTAATTCCACCCAATACTACAGTTGACTTATATCTGAAAATAATGGATAAGAAAGCGGAATTAAGGCGAAAAGAGAAAGGAGTGCTATAAAACTTTAGGTGTTGAATAATGGGAAAAGGAAAGTATGGGAAAGGATATGATAAGAAAGGTCAAGCTTCAAAAGGCCTTGACCCTAAAGGTGGAGGAGCACCAATTCGTAGTGGTAAAATCAAAGCCAGTCATATTTTAGTTAATAAACTCAGTAAAGCTCAAGAGCTTTACGAGGATATTCAAGCCGGAGAAAACTTTGAAAACTTAGCGAGGCAATTTTCTACGTGTTCGAGTAAGAAAAAAGGCGGAAATTTAGGAGAATTTGCAAAAGGGGATATGGTAGCTGAGTTTTGGAGCGCTTGTACAAAATTGAAGATCAATGAAATTTCTCAGCCCGTTAAATCTCAATTTGGATATCATATTATTAGGAGAACGGGATAAATTACTAATTGCTACATAGATTGTTTTTCAATAATCAAAATAGAAGGATTAGAAATAGCCCAGCACGGATTCGAACCGTGGTCACGGGGTTCAGGGCCCCAGATGCTTGACCGCTACACTACTGGGCTTTAAAATGATAATTAATTGATAAATTATAGTTGGTATTCTCTAAAAAATCTTTTTCTTTTAAAATAAGGCTAATCCAAAAAGTCTACTAGTGATTTCGATTTTATAGTGTAAAAAAAAAAATAAAGATATCTTTTTATAAGAGAATGATTTTATATTCTATTGGATTACACTATCTTAACAAGGAGGATTAAAAAAAACTTGTTTTTATTAATGTTCTTATGAGCATTAAAACCCCGTGAAATTACGCATATTCTGCGTTTTTTGGGAAACTGAAAAAACAAAACCCGTTAAACTAAAAGTAATACCTTATCCTCCTCGTGTAATCCTTTTTTTTTGAAAAGATAATTAACACTTAATACTAATCTCTCTAATCAGTGTTATACATGGAGGAGACCTTCCTAAAGTAGTGGTCTGACATACCTGCGATAAAATCACGAGCTATTAAACTAAGATTTCCATTTTGCTTATTTGGTTCAAAATATGTAGTATATTTTTCATCATCAATATATTCTATGTGGTCTTTAAAAATAGGAGCTTTAAAGTTTTCTTCCTCTAAATCTCGGAGAGAATTTTCAAAAATTAGGTTGAATTGCTTCGTTAATTTTTCCATGTAGGAATTTTTAGAATCTTCACTTTTGTGCATATCTCTTCGACTATATATGTTATCAAAATTAAATTTTTTTAGTTCTTTGAACGCTTCAAAAATGTCTTCACTGTAGCCGATTATATCGTTATGTAAACTTGTGTTCAATAAATCCATGATAAGTGTTTTCATGATAGTTCGATTTGTATCTCCAAGTGTATTTCTGCACTTTTTAGGGATATCAATTCTTTTAATTATTTTTAATAAAATTGCGTCTTCAATATCCCGGCCAATATAGGCTATAGAGTCAGCAAATCTTACTGCGATGGCTTCGAAAGACATGGGTATTCTTTTAACTTGATTAGTGTTGAAACTTTCTTTATATTCTTTAAAGTGATCTTCCCAACTCTTCCCATTTATTAATACTGGTTTTAACTCTCTCTCGTTAACTTCACCGTCGTGGCATATGACACCATCTAGCACTTGAAGGGTTAGATTTAATCCATTTGCTGGTTTTTCAGGAAATCTTTTTTCAAGACGAGATAACCATCTAATACCTTGAGCATTATGGTTAAAAACTCCCATATGATTTCTCAAACTTATATCATTTAATATCGCTTCACCTAAGTGTCCAAACGGGGTATGTCCTACATCATGACTCAAAGCAATCGCTTCTATTAAATCAGTATTAAATTTTAATATTCTTCCTATTTGACGGGCTATTCTAGCTACTAAAATAACATGTAAAGAACGATGTGTAATATTTGCGTTATTAATGCCAAAAAATACCTGAGTTTTATCTATATAGCGAGCGTAAGCTTTACTGTGAACAATTCGATCACCATCTCGAAAGAATGCAGGTCGGATATCAATATCGGATTCTTCATCTTCTTCGTAATATCTTACTGCTTCAGAATCAGATATAGCTTTATCTCCGATATCTGAATCGCGTCTCATATGGAGGGTATAGATTTTAAGATTTTTAGGATCCAATTAATAACTCACTTATCTTTTATTAGGATTTATTGAGATTGTTCATACACTTCCAAATTTAATAACTATAGCGTCGTAAGGACACTTTTCTTTGCATTCTAGACAGAGATTACATTCTCCTCGTCCTGTGAAGAATTCGAATTGTTCATCCAATATTCGTATCTGTTTCGGACAAATATTTTCACAAACACCACATTCTGACCGCCCTACACACTTTACAGGATTTCGCGCCAATTTTAGAAAGGAATACTCTGAAACTGCCGAAGAAATCGCTGCAAATGGACATATATATCTACAATATATTCTTGGATACCAAACTGACAATACAATAATCAATGTGTAAAAAAATAAGATAAAATAACCTCCAAATTCGAGAGCACTAAATTGTGCTGGAAGAAAAATGTTCTGGACTAAGTAGGGGAAATAAACGAAGATAAATTCCGAAAGAGAGAAAAATCCAATAGGTTGTTGAGCGAAAGTACCTAACTGGGATTTAAAATCGATATAAAACAAAATATTTGCATTTTTTGAAATCCCTAGAGGGAAGATAATGATAATGGTAATAATTATGAACACATATTTTATGTTCAACAGAGTTTTATGTGTTTGTATCTTAAATTTCCTTTTTTTAGTAGGGATTGCAGCACACACATCTTGAATCGAACCTATAGGACATATCCAGCCGCAAAAGAATCGATTCGAGAAAAGTAAAACCAATAATAAAACTGCGATAAGGAAAAAAGGAAAAACTCCTTCTGCCATGGAAAAAAAGATATATTCTAAAATTCCTCCACCTTTAGAGAAAGGATTTCTTGGTGAATTTAAAATAGGTAAAACTTTAGTAAGCCCTTCTAAACTTAATAAATTAATTGGAAAAATAATCTCGAGAATTATGTAATTGACAATTAAAAAAGCCAAAATCTGAATAATCCTTCGGGTGATAGTAATCGAGTTTTCCCTTATTTTTAACCTTTTAAATCTCAAAGATATCACATGTTCAATTTTAAATTAATAAATAATTGCTGGTTAAAAAAATTGATCTTCCTAAATGAGATGTGCGGTTTTTCTATTTTCTGAAAAAAGAGATTTATAAACCAGAGTTTTTTCGAGTAAAATGGATATTAAAAAAGTTAGTGGAAATCCATTTACGCTTTTTTAATTTTACTAAAAGACTTCTTATATTCTTTTGGGTTTCCACCATCATTGAGATAATTAACATACACTTTTAGACTTTTTAAAAATAAGTCTCCAGCCATTTCCATAATGTTTCTTTGATCCTCCAATTCAAATTCAGCCCATAATGTTACAATAGTAGAATCACCCTTCTCTTCGAAAATGTATCCGATTTTTTGCATCGGGCTCCCCTCCTGAAGGGATGTCATTTTTTCAAGAGGTATGTTTTCAATTTCAATGTTTGTCACATCTCCTACATTCGTTTTCAGGAAGTATTTTTTAGGTTCAAGCTGTGTACATTCTGTTACAACTATATTCCACCTTGGCAGAGTTAAGTAATCGTTAAGAATTTCGTAAATCTTCTCTACAGGTGAAGCCAGTTCTATTTTTAATTCGATTAACGGCATAAAATCAACTCTTTTGAAAATTAATTATCATTAGTGTATACTTAAATTTTTCTAAAAATATAAAATAGGGTGATTTTAGATAAATTTTTCCCGATTTATAATAATTAAATATAAAATGAAGAAAGTATCTATTAAATCTTATTTTAGGAGTATAGTTTCTCGATTCTTAGGACTTTTAGTTGCTTTCCTTAATTTCTTATGAATCATCGTCGATAAACTCACGCATTTACTCTCTTCACCGTGATTTGTTATGATAAGCTTAGGTTTGGGTTGAATTCGGCGTAGGAATTGAGATATTTGGCTGCGCGATGAATGACCGCTAAATCCTTCTAAAGTGAAAACATTCAAATTAAGTCGTACTAGTTGGGTTCTTCCCTTAGCGTTAGTATATTGAATTTCACGAAATCCTCGTTGAATTCTTGACCCTAAAGTACCATTTACTTGATAAGATACGAATATAAGAGAGTTGTTTTTATCTTCTGCGAGTGCTTTCAAATATTGTACCGAAGGACCACCAATGAGCATACCACTCGTAGCTAAAATTATACAAGGTTCTCCCATAATGACATTGTCCCTTTCGTCGTGAGCTGAGATTGTAGTGAAAAAATCGCTCAAAAACGGATTTTTCCCTTGGTGTAATATCTTTTCTCTTAAGTCTAAACTAAGAAAATCGGGATTTGCAGTATGAATCGCTGTTGCCTCAGAAATCAATCCATCTAAAAAAATAGGTACTTGTTCAATGATACCCTTCGTAATGAACTCTTCTAATACGATTATTAGCTCTTGTGCCCTTCCTACGGCTAACACAGGGATAAGCACCTTACCGCCTCGCTTAATTGTTGAAGTTAAAATTTGTCTAAGTTCTCGTTCGGAATCTTGCCTACTGGGAATCCGATCTTGTGGTCCGCCATAAGTTGACTCGATAAGTAAACTTTCTACCCGGGGGAACTTCACAGCGGCTTTTTCAAGCAACCTAGTCTTCTGATATTTAAAGTCTCCAGTATATACGAAATTATAGCCTCCTTTTCCGAAGTGGAGGTGAATTAGCGATGATCCTAATATATGCCCGGAATTATGAAGAGTTAATTTTATATCGGGAGCAATGTCAGTGACTTTTCCCCATGAGAGAGGTATAGTATGGAGTACAGCGCTTTTCACATCTCTCCTTGAGTAAGGCATTGGAATTCCCTCTTTTTCACAAATCTGGACGAAATCCAATTGTAACATCGTTGACAGGTTGCGAGTTGGAAGAGTACAATAGACGGGACCTTTGTATCCATACTTATAGAGGTATGGAACCATACCACAATGATCTAAATGAGAATGTGAGATAATAACCGCATCTAAATCTCTTATAGAGAATTCGGGGATATCAAAATTAGGAAATTGATCGTTCTTGTTCCCCACATTCAAACCAACATCTAAAAGAATATTACTATCCCTCGTTTGCATTAAGATACAAGATCTTCCGACTTCTCTAAAACCGCCTAACGCAGTTAGACGTATATCCAATTCCTTGAACAGAGCAGGTCTGTGGATTCGTTTTCCAATATTAAGGAGGATATCTTTTTGATTTTGCCTTTCTTTGGTAAGCATTTGTCTAATTAAACTTATAGTTCTCGAGGCAAGAGGGGGAGTTCGGATGGTTTTTGGTTGCCAGAATGTATTCAGTCTAATCTCTTTTAGATTTACACCTTTCTTACCAATAACTAAACCCGGTTTTCCCGATTCTATAATGACTTCGCCACGTGTGTGATCAAATTCAATATTTGTAATTTCTGCTTCCTCACCAACCAAATTTTTAATGTATTCTTCAGTTTCAGAGGGATCTTTGCGTTCTTCTACATTCCATCGAAAAACCACTCTTTTTCGCATAGATTTAGCTAAATCCTTCAGAACCTCGGAACTTTCAATTACCTCAAGATTTGTATTCTCAGAGTAAACAGCTATTTCAGGGCCCTCAAATTCGATTTTTTTTACAATTATTTCAGGAGGGAGATATTGAATAATTTCTTCTTTAATTCTTTGTAGTTCGCTTTCGAAACTCATATATTTTCAATTCTTTTATATAAAATTCTATTTATTGATTATAAAATGTAAAAGCTAATGAATTATGATTTATTTTAGAATTACGTGATCTTTAGATTGAATTAATTGAAATAAATTAATTTCAAACTCCTTTAAAATGATATATGCAGTTATTGTTATTCATTAAATGATGTTTTAGAACAAATAGAATAATTCTTAGATATTAATACAAATACCAGAGATTAAATTTAAGAACGAATTAATTCTAATTTCTATATACTATATAAATTAATCAAATAAAAACATTTTCATTATAGATTGTGTTAAATTACACATCTATTTATTCATTAGGCAACTTTTTTTAATAAAGAGGATTAGAAAAATTTATGACAGACTTAAAAATAGGAGCTATCGCTAGTGGTTCGGGCTCTAATTTAGAGGCTATAATTAAAGCCTGTAAATTTGGTATCTTAAAAAATAAGGCAAGCGTAGAAATTCTGATATGCAACAAAGCGGGTGCATTTTGCATGGAGCGCGCAAAGAATCATAACATTCCCTATGAACTCATTGAGTCTAATAAGTATCTTCATCTTCCAAGGGAAGAATATGACAAAAAAATGATAGAAGTGTATCGAAGGTATAATTGCGAATTAATCGTTTTGGTAGGCTACATGAGATTAGTAAGCGGAACATTTATTAAAGCTTTTAATGGTAATGTCATAAATATTCATCCCGCGCTATTACCTTCATTTAAAGGGATGCACGCACATAGAGATGTGTTAGATTATGGAGTCAAAATTTCTGGATGCTCTGTTCATTTCGTTGATGATCAATCGGATCACGGTCCAATAATTATCCAAAAATGCGTTCCTGTTTATGATACTGATACTGAAGATACTTTAGGACCAAGAGTTTTAGAATGGGAGCATAAGATTTTCCCTAAAGCGATTGAGTTGTTTTGTGATAAAAGGTTGCATATCAAGGGAAGGCTTGTTATAATTGATGGCGAATTTGAACTATAACTTATTTACACTTATCATGCGGGAAATGATTTCGTTGAAAGCTCTGACCCAACTGAAAGTATGGTGGATTCCATAACTTAATGAAGAAGATCTTGAGTAATGAGAATTTTCATTTCCCGCTCCTAATTTCATTAAATAATCCTAAAATTTTAATCAAATTATTCATGGTAAGTAATATATTATTAATGATTTTTTAGAGAATAAAGTGATCATGCCCCGTAGAAAGGAGATTTCAGAAATACTGAATATGATGGAAAAAACCAAGAACATTAGAAACATAGGATTAGTAGGTCATATCGATCACGGTAAAACAACACTTTCAGATTCGCTTCTGAGTGAAGCAGGGTTACTATCGCCAGATTTAGCTGGCGAGGCTCGTGCCTTAGATTATTTAGAGGAAGAACAAGCTCGTGGGATTACGATGAAATCTACTAATATTTCATTATACTACGAAAAATCACTTAAAGACCATGAACCATTTCTAATAAACCTCGTCGATACACCTGGACATTTGGATTTTAGTGGAAAGGTAACTCGCGCTCTAAGATTAATAGACGGGGTTGTGGTAGTTGTTGATGCTGTTGAGGAAATAATAACTCAATCAGAGACTGTGATTAAACAGGCTCTACAGGAAGGTGTAAAACCAGTCCTCTTTATTAACAAAATCGATCGTCTTATCCGGGAATTAAAGCTAAGTGATGACCAAATAAGAACAAAATACTCTAGAATAATCAAGAATTTCAACACCCTTGTAAAACGATATGCTGACAAACCATTTAAAAAGCAGTGGCAAGTATCTCCGGCAAAGGGAAATGTGGCATTTGGTTCCGCGCTTCACAAATGGGGTTTTACTTTGCATCTATTAGAAAATAACGATCTAAAATTTTCTGATATTAGAACTCGTTATCATAAAGAAACTTACACAAAAGAGAGTTATGCTGATTTAGCAGTTTATTTTCCAATACATCACGCCATATTAGAAATGGTAGTTGACCATCTCCCCAATCCTAAAGAAGCGCAAACTTACAGAATAGGAAAGATCTGGGAGGGAGATCTAGAGTCAGATATTGGAAAAGCTATGGTAAATTGTGATCCTAAAGGACCTACAATTATTTGTTTGAGCAAGGTACAATCAGATAAACACAATTTAATAGCAACGGGCAGAATATTTTCCGGAATGTGCTCGATGAAAGAAGATGTTTTCTTGGTAAGAGAAAACCATTATGATACAATCCGAAGGATAGCTCTATTTATGGGACAAAGAAGGGAACAAGTCGAACAAATACCTGTTGGTAACATTGTAGCAGTTGAAGGATTAAAGCAATTACAAAGCGGTGAGACACTAATCGACAAAGACTTTGCCAGTCTGATGGTTCCGTTTGAAGATGTTAAATATGTATCTACTCCTGTAGTAACCGTCTCAATCGAGCCGGAGTATTTACGAGAACTTGATAAAATGAAGGAACTAATTCAAAACTTATTAATAGAGGACCCAAACCTTAAATTTGAAATCAACGAGGAAAACGGCGAATTCTTGCTTTCGGGAGTTGGACCGCTACATCTTGAAATCACAGCAAATGAAATAGAAAAACGAGGTATTAATGTTTCCATTTCGGAGCCACGTGCAGTGTTCAAAGAATCTTGTAAGTACGATTCTTCCCTTGTCACCGTAAAATCGCAAAATAACAGGAATTCTCTTAAACTTAAAATTGAAAGAATAAAGGATAAGACTTCAAGGTTTTTACAAACTCATGATTTAATGGCAATTAAACCTAAAACGAGATTGAAAGAACTATTTGAGGAACATACAGAATTAACATTGGAGGAAATAGAAAACTTCTGGAGGTATTTTGAAGATGACAACTTGCTTTTTTATAAAATGGATGAAGATCTTGCCCCCATTTATAAAGAAATAATAGAAGAAATCATTGGTAAGATTCTTTCAAACGGGTTTTTATGTGGTGAAAAAATTACTGGAATTAAAGTTAAAATTAAAGAATTAACCATCGATGAGCTTAACGAAGATAACGCTTTTACAGAATTATCCACATTGTTCTACGATGCTATTAAAAAAGCTTTGAATGAAGCTAAACTTATCCTACTCGAACCTATTTACCACACAATCATTCAATTGCCTCCCGATTACATAAAAATCACGCTTTCGTTACTTTCGAAGTATTCTGCGAAAATACTGAATGTTGATCAAGAAAAGGATTATCAAACAGTAATAGAAATACTTATTCCAGTAAGAAACTCGATAAAATTTGCTGAAAATATCCGATCCAGCACATCGGGTAAAGCATTTTGGCAGAATGAGTTTCACTCCTTCATGGAAGTTCCTAGTCATGAAGCTAAGAAAATAATTAGCGACTTAAGATTTAGTAAAGGTCTTTCATGGTAGAGATTAAAAAAAATAAATGCGCCTGCCGGGAATTGAACCCGGGACACCAGGTTGGGAACCTGGTATAATACCACTTTACTACAAGCGCAAAAAATTAATAAGTACTATTTATTAATTACGATTCGCAAATAAATTTTTTTTATTAATCTTCTTATTTTAGTGAAATTAATTTTCGTACTAAATTAACGAACAAGTCTCTTTTTTGAATATTTTTAAAATCTACTTTTCCTAGACTTACAATCAATGAGAATTTATTAGATTTTTCAACGAATTTTTAGTTGATGCTTCTTTGCATACAAATTCAGTTTTAAGGATATACTTCTTTGTTTATTTAAACTAATAATAATAGGGTTTATGAGGTTGGTTTCAGGTAAGAAAAGTGGGCAAAAACCACTTGAGGTTACTGGCGATATTTACCAGACTATTATAAATGAAATTTTTGATACAATTGTAGAAATTGATTTAAACGGTAATTTTACTTATGTGAGTTCTCAAAGTTACCAAATGTTTGGATATAAACCTCACGAAGTCATTGGAAGAAAAGCTCTTCGTTTTATTCATCCTGACGATTTATTAAATGTAATAAATAAAATGAAAACGGCAATAGAAGATCAAAAGCATATATCATTTGAATACAGAGCAAAACACAAAAATGGCGGGTATATTCATGTTTTAGCTAAAGGAGGAATCATCAAACATGAAGGTATAACTAAATTAATAGTAGTAGTTCGAGATATTTCAGAAAAAAAAATTACAGAAGTGAAATTAAAAGATTCGGAACATCAATATCGTAGTATTATTGAATCCATGGGAGACCCAATACATGTAGTTAATTCAGATTTGAGAATTGTTCTAATAAATAATACATTAAAAGAATGGGTAGACAGATTCAATATTAATCAAGATCTTCTTGCGAGAAAAATCTCTGGTGTCTTTCCTTTTTTACCAGAAAAAGTAATCGAAGAATATTATCAGGTTTTTGAAACGGGAATAACGCTGATAAGTGAAGAATTCACACAACTTAATGAAAAAGCAATTTACACAGAAGTAAGGAAAATACCAATTTTTATCGAAGGTAAAGTCGTCCAAATTGTAACTATTTTAAAAGATATTACAGATAGAAAGATTGCAGAAATAAAATTGAAGGAATCAGAAAAAGCATTTCGAAATATTATTGAAAATACTAAGGATGCGATCGTTATAATAGATTTTGAGGGAAATTTATTATACTTCTCACCTCAGTTATCGAAGATGTTGAAAGGAAGAGAAATCAACAAGAACAGTAGATTCTTTCAATATATTCATAAAGAGGATGTCAAGAAATTGATCACTTTTTATAAGACTGCACTTAAAGAGAAACACTTTCTTGATAGACCTATTGAATTCAGAATATTACCTAAAGATGGAGATTATATTTGGATTTCGAGTTCCTCTAAAAACTATTATGACGATGAGGGAAATGTTATTGGGCTAATTTCAACATTAAAAGATATTACTGATAAAAAAAATGCTGAGCGTAAGTTAGAGGAATCGGAACAAAAATATCGTCTTATTACGGAAGAATCTAACGATCTCATAAGAGTCTTAAACGAAAAGTTTGAAATCGAATATGTAAACGAACTTTCTCTCAAAAATTTTTTAGGGTATACTAAGCAAGAACTATTAGGTAAAAACTCAATTCTTTTTAACCACCCTAATGATAATAAAAAAGTCCGACGCTTTATGCTCAAAATGTTTAAAGTTGGAGAAAACATGCATGAAACGAGGATAAAA
This sequence comes from Promethearchaeota archaeon, assembly GCA_019894885.1. GTDB lineage: Archaea > Asgardarchaeota > Lokiarchaeia > Sigyniarchaeales > SOKP01 > SOKP01. The sequence goes on from JAGXNP010000012.1 coordinate 15,499, forward strand.
CATAAAAATGGTAAGTGGGTGTGGTTTGAGAACAAGGCAAAAATGTTTACTGATGAAAAAGGTGATCATAAATACTTATTCATATCTCGAGATATTAGCGAGAGGAAAAAAACTGAAAAAGCTCTTAAAGAATCAGAAGAAAAATATCGAAGTTTATTTAAAAAATCTCCTAATGCTGTAGTTTTAACGAATGAAAGGGGATTGATAATAGATATCAATTCATCAGCAGAAAGAATTCTTGGATATAAACGAGATGAGGTAATTGGGAGAAACTATGCGGAATTAAATATGGTTACTTATGATCAGATCTCAACTTTTAAAAGAATATATAAAGATATTCTCAATGGCATTAAACCCAAACCTATTGAGCTACAAATAAAAAGAAAGAATGGTAGTAAATCATGGATATCTTTTCAGATTTCAATGATTAAAATTGATAAGGAAATTATAATTGAATCGATTTGTCAAGATGTTACTAGTAAAAAAAAAGCTGAAAACCTCATAGTCGAAGAAAATAAAAGATTAATGGAACTTAACAAAATAAAATCCGAATTTATCTCGAGAGCTTCCCACGAATTGAAAACTCCGATAACTTCAATATATGGGGGATCTCAAATTTTATTGGAGTTATATAAAGATAAGATATCTTCAGATGCGATAGAATTTATAGAATTGATTAATAGAGGGGGAAAGAGAATAAAACTTCTAATTGATAATTTACTTGATGCTTCAAGAATTGAATCTGATAAATTAAGATTAAATCTTCAAAATGAGGACCTAACAAAAATTGTACGTGATAGCACGAATGAAATTCGATACTTAGCTAATAAACGAAATCTTATCATAGAGCAAGACTTACCTGAAACGGTAAATATTTTAGTAGATAAAATTAGAATAGAACAAGTTATCACTAATCTCATCTCAAATGCGATTAAAAATACTCCAAGGAAAGGGATTTTATCGATAGTTTTAGAAGATAAATCCGATAGTGTTTTATTTAAAGTAACGGATTCGGGTATAGGATTGACGGAAAAAGAAATGGATAAACTATTCAAGAAATTTGGAAAGATAGAACGAGTTGGTCCCAAAATGGATATTGACATCGAAGGTTCAGGTCTAGGTTTGTATATTTCAAAAGAAATAATGGATCTACACGGAGGAAACATTTGGGTTGAATCTGAGGGCAGAAATAAAGGATCAACATTCTATTTCAAGTTATTTAAGAAGCAAGCTATAGAATATACTTAGTTTTTTTGGGATTTTTATTTACTTACTTTTTTTTTATGTGATATATTGATAAAATTTTAATTTTCTTGCTTTTATCTAGAATGTTATGAGCGTTGAGAAACTATATTATCAAAAAAATATATATATTGATAATACTAATGCATTGATTATTGTTGATATGCAAAATGATTTTATGCCGGGTGGGGCTTTACCTGTCAATGAGGGCGATCAAATAATTGATATTATAAATCAAATCTCTGAAATTTTTAAAAAAAATAATGGAAAGATCATATTGACACAGGATTGGCATCCCAAAAATCATAAATCGTTTGCTAGTAGCTATAATAATAAAAATCCAGGTGATGAATATCAATCTAATGGTATTGGTCCCGTATTATGGCCAGATCACTGTATACAAGGAACAAAAGGAGCACAGTTTCATGATAAATTGAAAATTGATCTCGCACACACCATAATCCGTAAAGGTTATAATCCTGAGGTAGATAGTTATTCAGGCTTTATTGAAAATGATAAAAAATCTGAAACTGGACTTAAAGGTTACCTTACTTCCCTGAAGATTAAAAGAATTTTTATTTGTGGATTAGCTCTGGACTATTGTTGTTATTTTACTGCTTTAGATGGAATACATTTTGGTTTCGAGGTCTATTTTTTAGTAAATTTAACTAGAGGTATAGATTTACCTCCTGGAAACATATCTAAATCTCTCCAACACATGAAGGAGGAAGGAATTAAGTTTGCTACTAAAGATAATTTAATCTAAGACAAGATTACTTAATGTTCTCCTAAATTTGCATGAATTTATTGAATTTTTTTCTTGTCCGGACCATTCCAAAAACTAATTATTAAGAAAAAGAATTTTCTAAAGTATCGATGACTTATAAACATAACCGCTTTCCTTATACGAAAATTCTTGCCGTTTGCAGCGTTAACACTGCAAGAAGTAGGATGTCTGAAGGTTTTCTCAGAGATTTCTTTTCCCGTAATGCAATGAATGTTTCTGTATCTTCCGGTGGTATCGCTTCAAACGCTAGAGATGGGATGCTCATCTCTTTAGATGCGAAATTAGTTATGAAGGAAATTGGCATTCCTCTTTCAGATGACTCTCTCTCAATTGACTTAAAAAAACATCCTGAATTGATTCAAGAAGCTGACTTAATTCTCGCCTTAACGGACAAACATAAAGAAGAAATCTATGATCATTTTGAGTTAGAGAACAAGGCTATATTTACATTAAGGGAATTTGCTGGAAAGAGTGGCGATATTGATGATCCTTCAATGAAAGGCCTTGAAGGTTTTCGAAAAGCACGTGATGAGATAATAAATTGTATTAATGAAGGAATGAAAAAGTTTGAGTGATTTAAATGATTGAATACATAGTTATTGCAATACTTCAAGGATTGGTTGAGTGGTTGCCAATCTCATCCTCAGGACAAGTATTAATAGCTTCGATTAATTATTTAGGAATTCCACCTGAACAAGCTTATAGTTTAAGCATCTGGGTTCATTTAGGTACAACTATCGCCGTAATTGTAAAAATGAGGGTGGAGTTTATACAGATCATTAAAACAATAGTACCTGGGAGATTTGAAATCAAGGATAATCATGTTAAGAAACGAAATTGGCTGATATTCGCCACCTTTGGAACAGCAATTACCGCTATCCCCCTATATTTATTTTTTAAATTTATAATTATAGAAGGTTTTGACGCTACTCAAGGTGATATAATAACATTAGTGATATCCGGTTTTTTAATAATAACTGGAATTGTGTTGTTGATTTTTAAGAAGAAATTTGGAAATAAGACAATCGATTCAATTTCTGATCGGGAACTCATTAAGGATTCAAGCATATCGGGATTAATTCAAGGTATTGCCATACTTCCTGGGATTTCTCGTTCTGGTTTCACGATTTCTACCCTGATTTTTGAAAAATATACTCAAGAACAAAGTTTAAAATTAAGTTTTCTGATGTCAGTCCCGGTAGCTCTTGCATCAATCGGAATGGATATAATCTTCGGAGAAGGATCGGTTTTTGGAACAATTGATATCTTCACAATTTTGATTATAACAGCAGTTAGTTTCATTGTAGGTTACTTTTCAATGGAACTTTTGTTAAAAATCGCACAAAAAATCAATTTTAGTTATTTCTGCATCTTCTATGGAGTATTATCATTCGTGATAATTGTACCTTTCATATTTTTCGGATAGAATCTATAAATTTCTAAGATATTCCACCAAATAACTGGATAAAGTGTTTTCTATGTTTTTAATTCCTCTAAATCCGGGAAAATCGTTTAAATCGATTAGATAAAAACGATTCTTATCTGTTAGTTTTATTAAATCAAATCCAAAAATTTTAAGGTTAAGTTCTTTTGATAAGATTCTGGCAAATTCTCTAATTTCTTCAGATATTTTAAATTCTTTCCTTTTAATTTTGTCAACATCAATTTTACTTGGCTTATCTCTTAAAAATATATAAATCGGATTTTCTCTTATAATGCCAAATACTTTATCTCCTATTACATAAACCTTTCTTTCAAATCCATCACACTCAATAAATTTCTGAATATAAACATCGTAATATAAAAATTCTTTATATTTTTCGCAAAAAATGCCTATATCATCAACTTTTTTCACTAAAAAATTAAATCTATTGTATTTATCATGCTGGTAATGGCTTTTGATAACAATAGGGAGCTTAGGTAAAGCCCATTTCTTAAATTTTGAGAGATCTGCAAGATTATTGTTCCAAGAATTAGGTAAAAGTATTTTTTTCTTAATTTGAGGATAAATTTTAAAGATTCTTCTTAAAGCATAATCAAGTGAGATTTTGTTCTTACACATTAATACGGTATCGACACTATGTAAAGTAGGAATTTGATGCGTCTTTGCATAGTGGAGCAAATCGATTGAACACTCGTTTCTAACCTTTACTATAATAAAATTAGCTTGACTTATTGATTTAGGCATTCTTGAAAGATTAAAAAAATTCTTTGTAGGATCATGAAATGAGACTTCTATATCCGGATTTTGTTTTAACTTTTTTATAACGCTTGCAATTATTTCATGGTCTTGTCTAGCAGAAAATACAACTTTTTTCATGTTTTAAAATCTATTTAAAAAATGTTTTTTTACATTAAAAATTATATTTAATTACCATTTTTAATTAAAAACAGGAAATTAAATTTGACAGAAAAAGGTTTCAGTAAATTTCTTAAGAAACAAGTGTTATTAATTGGATTGCTCTACATGGGAGATTACCTTTTCTTCTTCTTCGAGCAAAATTATTTCAATACCTACATAGATCACGTACTTTTTTTACCAGAACTATATATCTCGGTCATGGTTATGTCATCGGCGATAATAGGTCTCATAACAATGTTTGTATGGGGGATTATAAGCGATAATACGAGGACTAAATTTGGTCGTAGACGACCGTATTTACTTTTGGGAATCATAGCCGGGATTGCTATGATGTTTTTTGGATTGTCATTGGATTATAGATTGTGCTTAATAATTGATGTTTTTATTATCGGCATTGCTTCAAATGCATTTCTCGTAGCTGAAAGAGCTCTTATTCCAGATACCGTCGAAGTTGAAAAAAGGGGGCAAGCAAATGGTATCATTAATTCAATTAGCTACATTGGGCTATTAATTGGTGTAGCATTCCTATTAATAGGAAATGAGCTATTTGGAATACCTGATCCTCGCCCAGGTGCTGATGGAACGATTATTACACAGGAAGGGCATATTATATTATTATCTGTAGGTGGACTTCTCTTTGCTATAGTTGGAATTATTGGTTTTTTCTTTATAAAAGAAAAACGTGTTTCTGAGCTTCCTGAGAAGAAAAAGTTTTTTGCAGAGCTAAAGAAGACTTTTAATTATGGAGAGTTGAAAACCCAAAAAGAATTCTTTAAAATTCTTGCTGCATTTCTCATATTCCAAACTGGAATTTCTTCGATTATGCCGTTCTTATTTATTTTCATCTTCGATCAAGGGCTCACAACTCTACAACTCTTATTAGGGATCGTTATCGCATTTCCATTTGTATTCCTCGCAAGTATTTATTTAGGAAGGTTGTCAGATAAATTTGGAAGAAAAAGATTCGTACCTATATCTATAATTATAGTAAGCATAGGATTTCTTATAATGCCATTTGCATCAGGTAATTACATCTTGTTTATGATTGGCTTGCCCTTCGTGTTATTAGGTGTTTTAGCATTAGTAACACCTTTAAATGCTTGGTCTCAAGATTTATTACCAGAAGAAAAGCGTGGAAAATTTACAGGAATATTTAATATTGTTAACACAGTATCTCAGATTATAGGTTCTATCGTAGGAGGCATAGTTGCTATGGTATTTGGCATTCCTTGGATATTCGTACTAGTTCCTATCTTTTTTCTAGCCTCGATTCCAGTATTTTTGAAAGTAAAAGAAACTGTAAACAGAGAATAATATCAGAACGAAATAGAACTTCTATCTTTTTTTTTAATTGTATAGAAAAGAAAGCATTTCCATAATTCCAGCTCATATGCAATATGCCTAGTTCCTATAATCAGTTTTTTCTAATTCGCAGATTATTGCCCTTATTATCTCGAGATCCTTGCCAAAATCAGTATAACCTTTTTAATCACCTTTATACGAATGAGAATAGTTTATGTGATAAGATAAGGCGGAGGAAATTTTCTTTTCATCTGCAATCATTATTTTTACTTATTTCCGTAATTTATGATTAAGATATTAAATGCCAAAAAATCTAATAATTTTGATATCTCCAATCAAATAATTTCAATAGTATAATAAGTGTCATAAATCTAATATATTGAAATTATCTCCATAGTTAAGTTTAAGATGATTTAAATAATATCTTTTTAATATAGATACTATATAAAGGAGAACACTAAAAATTTAGTAATAAGGTGAATGAAATGACCAAAAAGGATATAAAAGTCGCAATAATCGGAGTAGGTGATGTTGCAAGTGCATTAGTTGCGGGAGTCGAGAATTACAAGAAGAATCCAGATAAGATCATAGGTTTATTACCAGAAATTACTCAATATGGAGTAGAAGATATAAAATTTGTCCTCGGTATTGATGTTAATGCTAATAAAATTGGCAGAGATCTAAGTGAAGCTATTTTTATGGAACCAAATTGTAATATGATAACATTTGAGCCGGAATTTTTAGATGCTCCTGTTCTAAAAGGTCCAATCTTAGATGGTTTAAAAAGTAATATCAAAAACATCATACCTGTTGATGTTAATCAAAAACTTGTGGACATCGTTGAAGAGTTTAGAAAACGGGATGTTGATGTTGCTGTTATTTTGCTCCCAACAGGCTGTCATGAAGCGGTTAAATTCTACGCTATGGCAAGCCTTGAAGCTGGAGCTTGTGTGGTTAACGGAATGCCTTCATATGTAGTTAAAGATTCAGAAATTGTTGAAAAAGCCCTAAAATTAGAACTTCCATTGATCGGTGACGATGTTAAGTCTCAAATAGGAGCTACTATAATACATCGATCGCTAGCAAATCTCTTTCCAATGCGGGGCGCAATTCTTGACAGAACTATACAGCTCGATTGGGGAGGATCATCGGATTTCTGTAATTTATTAACCCCTCAATCTAATGGTGAATTAATATATGAGCAAGGAAAACGCCAATCTAAAACTGAAGCGGTAGTAGCAAATCTACAGAATAAAGATGATGTGGAATGTCGAATATCCGCTGTAGATTATATCCCATTCTTAAAGAATCAAAAGGAGGCTTACATGAGATTAGAAGGAAGAATTTTTGGTGGCGCTCCCGTGCGAGTCGATATTACCATGTTCGTAGAAGATGGTAATAATTCCGCAGGAATTATAGCTGATTGCATTAGAGTTTCAAAAATCGCTAAAGATCGCAAAATTGGGGGGATTTTACAATCAGCCTGCTCATTCTTTAATAAGCACCCTCCAGAACAATTAGATGATTATGTCGCTAAAAAACGACTTATAGAATTTTTAGAAAATAAAAGAGAACGATAAAAAGATACTCAAAATCTAATACATTTGGAATTTTAGCTCTTAGCTTTAACAAATGCGTTTCGATACAATTCTCTCATATTTATTAAATTGTACATATGATCTGAAATTAAACTTACTCCTTCTGGTACGTTATTAAAGCTAGGAAAATCGTTTATATCCACGATGTAAGGTCCCTTCTCGGTCATTATGTAGTCTATTCCGAAAACTGACATACCAAGCTTTCGACCTAATCGAATAATCCTCTTCTTTAATGGTTCTTCAACTGGAATCCTAATATGGAGGAGTTCTAGAGGAGATAATTGATTAATTTGCTGTAAACGATTATGAGAGGTTATTGAAACAACCCAATTACCTATCACATAAATTTTATAGAGAACATCGTGTTCACCTAAATATTCTTGGAAGAATAAATCTCCCTCATTATAATTTTTTATCATTTCAAGTAATTCTCTATGTGTTTTAGCGATACCGATTATTCTATCGTTCTTAGGCAAATCTGGAATGTTATGAGAATTTAGTTTTACTATAATTGGTATACCTTTTTGAGAAATATGAATTGCTTCTAATTTAGTTGAAAAAGAGTGTGGTGTTAGAATTTTTTTAGAATTTTGTTTAATAAAATTAAAAGTGTTTTGCCTACTCTCACATATTTGAATGGATTCTAGCGTGTTAAGAATAGGTATTTCAGGACAAGTTTTTTTAACAATTCGATAGATTTTTTCATTTAACTCTTGTGTTGTCAGTTTTACAATCAAAAACGAAATCGGATATTTTTTTAAGCGCTTTTCTAGATATTTAGTATTAAAGGACTCTAATCCGTTTTTCATTAAATTAACTATCGTGATATTATAATTTTTAATGAAGAACTTCTTGATATTTTCTAAAACTTCAAGATCTCTATTACAAATGGCTCCAATATATTTTCTTTTTATAGTATTCGCCATTTAAAAAACCCTTTCAATTTGATTTCTTAAAAACAAATTAAAATATATAAATGTATTGAAAAGTACGTTTGAGTAATACTTCTATATTCAAAGGAAGTTAAAATAAAAGTATATTAAATTCATAATAAAATCACTGATGCTATTTGAATCTTAGATTATAAAAATAGAAACTTAAACGAAAAATAAGGGAAAAACCTTAGAAGAAATCCAAAAACAGAGATAGAACAAGGAGAATTTAAATTAATTTCTGTTTTTTATTATATACTTTAAAATAACATAGTTTTATACTATTCATATGTAAATGATTTTATTTTCATTGATTGCGTTGAGTTAGGGTAGGTTATTTGATAAAAATAGGATTAATAACAGATAATTACCATTTAGAAAAAAAATCGATTCAATTTTTAAAATATGCTAACACTATATCAGATGTTTCAATATACCTCGAAGAAGACTATATGATAGATTTCTCGAATTATAATTTTGATGAAGATATTTTTTTTGTGAAGGCAAAAGGAGACCTAGTTTTAAATTTAGTGAAATTAATTGAGAAAGAAACTACCATTCCAGTGATTAATTCTTCAAGGAGTATTTCTCTTGCTTTCAATAGATTTTTAAATAGCATTGTTTTAAGAAAAGCCGGTATTCAAGTTCCTAATTTTTCGCTAAATCCAGTAGGACAATCACCACCATTCAATGAATACATAATCAAAAATATTATAGACAAAGAAAATTATGCATTTAATCCTCAAATTCAGAAAAAAGAGGGATATTTAAGAGTAGTGGATATTCGTGCTATTGATGAATCAAGCGGAAATTACCCAAAATACACACATTTTTATTTTCAAGATTTTATAAAGAGTAAATGGGAATATAAAGTGTATCTAATTGGCGACGACATTTTTTATTTCAAGCAATTACCAGTTTTAATAAATCCTGATAAAATGAAATCTAGAATAAAAATAGAGAAAATTCCCGAATTAACAGAAATAGCTTATAATGCTACTGAAGCAATGGGATTAAAATTAAGTTCAATGGATTTCTTAAAATCAAAAGATGGAAAATTTTTCTTGACTGATATAAATTCATCCCCCAATTTTAATTACATAAAGAATGGTCCTAAAATTATAGGAGATTATTTAATCAAACAAGCTAAAATATAAGAATAAGAGTAACTATGAATATTGGAATTTTATCTAAAAAGAAAGGCAAATTAATTAGGGAAATTCGAAAATGCCTTGAAAATAATGGGCATAGAGTAAAAATTTTTACGCTAAATGATTTATTTGTCAATGAAATGTTACTTAATAAGGATTTTTATATATTGAAATCTAAGAACTTACTTTATCTTTATGCAGGTTATTTTTTAGAAGCTAATATGATCCCCGTCATTCCAAATACTAATACCAGTTATGTCCATAAAGATCGTGTTGAATCGTATTTTTCTATGAAAAACTTAGGGTTGTTATGTCCAAAGATTTTTATGGGCACCCTTAAAACTCTTAAAAGTCAACTTAAAGAGTCAAGCTTTCCTCTTATTTCAAAACCTATTTTTGGTTCTGGAAGTAAAGGTGTCAAAGTATATAATTCTTTTCAAGATTTTAATACTCCAACTGAAAATTATCTCTATCTCGAAAATTTTATCAAAGGGACACACTACTTAGCTTATTTTATAGAAAATGAAATCTGTATATGTGAAAAAAGACCTCTCTCAAATGAACATCAAGCTACTGAATTAATCAAATCCGATAAAGAAATAGAAAAATATCTTATAAAATGGAAGGAAAAATATAATCTGTTATTTGGACATCTTGATCTAGTTAGAGAAACTAAAACAAATAAATTATATGTAGTAGATGCTGGTACTTTTCCGGAATTCTCTAATTGGAAATGTGATACGGATCCTGCTTTGAAAATAAGTGATTTAATATTAAATAAATATCACGAAGTAAGGAAATAGAAGATATTTAATTTAAAAGAAGAATTATTTTATGATTTATTTTCTTCTGTATCATGATCGTGATTGTGATCATGATTGTGATCGTGCTCCTTATTGTACTCGTCTACCTTTTGCATAACGGATTCAGCTGGTGTCGGTGGCGCGGGCATTTTCTCATATACTTCAATGAACTTGACATCTTCAATTTCATCACCCATATGAGTCTGTAAATCCATAGCTAAACCAAATTTAAGATATGTAAGGTTTTGAAACAAGAACATTTTAGGAACAATAATTTCTAGAGTTTTGTCCTCCAAGTGATTTACTATGAATTCAGAGGCGCTTTCTTGGGGAATTCCCTTTGAAATCATAAAATAGTCAATTTTTTCGTTAAATTCCTCAATCCTATCAATGATTTCAAGATTGTAGTCTATTGACATGCCTGCTAGCGGAGAATTATAATCAATTATAACTTTGCCCTGCAAAATATTCGTAATAACTCCTTTCTGTCCTTTTTTATTTGTGAAGTCTTGACCGTATTCAGGATTTTTTCCATCGTTTAATTTTCTAAATTTAGCTATGCCAATTCTTTCAATTTTTTGAGGATCTCTTTTACCAAAGGCTTTAGTGGGGGGAATTTTTACAGATTTTTTTTGAAAATAATTCATATCTTTTATAGTTTCAGTTAAACCTTCATTTAAAAATCCCGGTTTTCCAACAATTACAAATTCTGGAGTGTAATACCCTTGATTAGCTTTTTCTTCCTCGAAAATTCCTGCTTTTTTAGCATCTTCTTCAGAAGATACTCTAAAAACCTTTCCTTTTTGCGTTCTTGCTGTCATCTTAAGTAAAACGAAATCGCCATCTTCTACCTTTTTGCCTTCCAACTTCTTTTTCTTCTCTTCGAGTTTTTTAGCTTCTTCTTCCTCCTTTTTTGCTTTCTCTGCTTCCTCTGAAGATTCATCAAGAACTGAATCATCGCTTTCTATAGTAGGCTCTTTTGGTTCAATTAATAATTCTTTAGCGCTACTTATGAATTTTTCAGCTGTAGCTTTTCCAATGCCTTTTAATTGTGTTAAATCTTCCACACTCGCATTTGCTAACTTTTCAACGGAATCAATACCCGCTTCAATCAGCACATCTTGTTTTTTACCTACACCTTTCACTTCTTCTAAATTCATCGAAAATACCATTGAGTATAATTAGTTAAATAGTTGCTAGTAGGATTTAAGAATTTTTCATTACTTATTATTTTTTCTAAAACTAAGAGACTGGCTCGTACAAGATTCCTAATTCGTCAGCATAATTTTTCACTTCATGAATTTCTCCCATTGATGGCCTTCTATTTATTTCTTGATATTTGTGTGATAAATATTCGGGTCTGAATTGCTGCATAATGTTAACAACACACATCGGTACTTCTTTCGCAATAAAATCTAAAATTGGTTTAGAGCAACATTCTATGTGATTAGGCATAACTAAGTGTCGGATTATTATTTCTCCGCTTCCAGCGTTGTGAATTCTTTTTAAATTGCGAGTTACTACATCGAAATAGCTTGTAATTCCTGAATATTTTTCAGCACAGATATTATTGCCGTACTTAAAATCAGGTAACCAAAAATCCATTAAGTCAACGAGTAAAGATAGAGATTCTTCCGTTAAGTAAAAATTAGAATTCCAGAGTTGTGTAATGTTTGAAGTTTGATGCTGAAGGTTTCCCAAAATTGTATGGATGTTCGGAATAGGATCGCCTCCAACATAATTGATATTAATCGCACCTTTCTCTACTAATTTATCAGCAAGATTAGCAAGTTGAATTGAATCAGTTTTTCGAGCTATATCCTCAATATTTCTCCTTTTTTTCCATGACTGAGATATATCGTAATTTTGGCAAAATACACAACTAAAATTACATCCTTGGAAAAATATTGTACCGCTAGGTATTAACGGAGCTTCTTCCCCCGTATGAAGAAAAGCAGACGATACATAAGAATCCTTAGGAATATAACAAAAACCAGTTTCACCATCAGCTCGATTAACTTGACATCGTCTTTCGCAAAAACAGCAATTTTCGAGATATTTCCATGCTAGCTTTTCAACCAAACTAATATAATTCTTATTGTATACTTGACGGTTTTCGATAATTTCAGTGAATTTATTCAGTAAGAGATTAAACTCCTTAGATTTTTCTACTAACAAATTCTCTAAGTTTTTAATTGAATCATTAGTATCAAAGTCACATTCTATACTTTTTGCGATTATATACCGTGCAATTTCTTTATCATCAATGATACTTCTATATCTGGCAAATCGTTTTCGAATTGCTTTATTTTTCCAGACCGCCTCTGAATCAGGTCTAAGAAACCTAAAAACCATTTTGGTTTTCGCTCTTTTTTGTTTTGATTATTTTTAGCTGCATAAAAATAAGGAGAATTACGCTAGATCTCAAAACTGAGCCATTTAATAATGTTAGATAGAAATGGTATATTATCTCCTGCGTCTAATCCAAAATCATCTTCAATAAGCCAATCAGATGAACCAATAGTTACACATCTCCCACTGAAAAACTCGCTAACAACACAGATAGGGACAATACCAATACTTTCTATGTCATCGTCAACGAGATATTTAAATTCTGCTTTTTCTGAAGTCACTATTATATCTTCAACTTCTTCTTCAGTTATCGTAAAAAATGTACAGTTAGGGAGGACGACTTCAGTTATACCAGTAGTAATCGGATGGATAAATAGGTCATTTATTAACACATTTTGTTTATTTACTAAAAAATGTGATGGTGACTCCTGTATAATTCCATTCCAAAATCTTCGCACTCCAGTCATTTTATATAATACTCTGATAGACCCCATCTTCATTGGAACATCGCGATCTCCTCCTTCTCCAGTAGTTAAAAAAAGTCCCCCGCCTTCTCCAACATATCGCTTAATTGCTAATAATTCGTCTTTGGTGAATTTATCGTCTTTGCCATCCTTAGTTTGTTGAATATTTCCTATAAATAAAACGTCATAATCTTCAAGTAAATCGTAATCAATAGGACCTTCATTCTTGTCTATGTATTCGACCTCATACTCATCATCCCCCAAAGAAAAATCGGGAAATTCCTCTATTTGTTCTCGATGAGATAAATCCACTATGATACTGTAAGGCATTTTAACGCGACTCTAAAGCTACTTTGTAGTTATTATTTCTTTATAGAAAAGTAAATTCTAATTTGTTCTAAGTGTAAATTCTACTATCTAAAATAATATAATTTTTATTTTTAAAGATATGGTATTATTATTAAAGGTTTCTAAATCGTAATACTGCTAACGCAAAGTTTAAATATTTAGAGGAGAAAATATAAAGGATCTAAAAAATAAAGCAGATTTATTTTCGCATGCTTCTTCTCTATTAAAATTTTCAGTGAATAAAATTTAAAGGAATTTGAGTGATTTATTCAATATCAGAATCCAAGAATTACATCATATAAGCTCTAACACTGAGGCGGTGTATAGATGTATCTATATAGTAATAGGTGTAGTTTAACGCATTATAATCAATTTTAAAGATTAGTGGACAATTAGAATGAGAAATATGGAAAAATTTGATTATATGGAAATAAAATCTCGTTCCGCTGGTCCATTTTTTTTGATAATAGCAATATCAATTCCATTTCCTGAAGCCATATCTCTTATGATACTTGAAGTGACTGCTTTTATAATTATTTCTTTTCCTGCATTAATCGATAAGCCATCTTTATACTTGGCTTCGAGCACACCATAAGAGAAATTTTGACCACTCCCTACAGCACAGAATTTATCAGGCAAAATAGAACCATATGCTCCAAGATTTAGAAGTACTGGACCTTCTTCTTCAGTTACTCCTCCTAAAATGAGACCTACTTGAAATGGATACATTTTATTTTGATAGAGGATATTAGATAGCAGTTTTCCAGCACTTTTTATTTTAATAGGTGTTTCTTCCTTTAGTTGATACAATGTAGTTTCAGCTCGGAGAACATCAACCAAATACATTGCGTCAGCTACTCCTCCAGCAATAGTCATATATAAGTGTTCTTGGATTTTATGCAATTTTTCAGCTGTTTTACTTGCTACAAAGTAACTCATTGTAGCCCTCTTATCCGTGCCTAAGATTACTGCATCCTTGCATACTAATCCTACTGTAGTTGTCCCCGTTTTTAATGTTTGAGTGGTTCCTTGCGTAGATGGTTTGTTATCGTTGATTATGGAATCTCGGATAAAAATCGATTCAGATGGTTTAACTAAATCTTCTTTTCTCATAATATCATTAAAAGACTCTTGTCTTAATAATTTTTTTTTAATTTTTTATAAATTGCTACTTTTCTTAAATATTTACAATAGAATCAATTTCCCATAAATATTTTTTAAGATCGACTCTATTATTCTCAAGAAATTCAATCCCTTCTTTTTCAAGTAAAATCTTTTGATAATCTTTGCCGTCTTGGGATTTCAATGCAATTTTTCCTTGTGAATTTATGACACGGTGCCATGGTAAATTATATTTTTTTGTTGAAGAATGTAATAACCATGAAACTTGTCTAGCAGCTCTTGGATTTCCAGCTAGTTTTGCAATTTTACCATATGAGAGTACTTTCCCAACGGGAATATTTTTTATAATTTTAATTACATCTTGAGTAAAATCGCTTGGTATTAGTTGTCACCCTTTTAGTTGTAATATAATTAATCAATTTGATTCTTTTCTCTCTTGAATAATTTTAATAAGTTCTTCTCTTCCAGATCTCTTTAACCTTCTTAGATAGGTATTTAACATATTTTTTGTATGATGAGGACCGCCTTCTTCTATTACGGTCCACATTGGATCTTTTGGTGAAGGAGAAGTTTTCATCATCTGTTTATGCCATTCGTCGAGAAGGTGTAAACCCTTTCCAACAATATCCGGTTTTTCCTCAGCAAGATTTTTAGTCATATGAAAATCGTTTTCGAAATCGTATAGCATGATCTCAGGATAGTCTCTTAACCCAGTATGATAAGTCCGTATCAATGTCCAATTTCCAAACCTTACTGCACGCTGACAGGTCCAGGCATTTTGACTAATAACTAAATAGTTCCTTCCAAATTCCTCTCCATTTTCAATTCCTTTGTATATACTCTTCCCATCCCAAAAATCTGGCACTATTTTTCCAACTCCTTCAATTATAGTAGCAGCAATATCAGTAGCATAAAGCAATGATTCGTACTTTTTATTCCATGTTTTATATGGCCATTTTATTATCATCGGAACTCGATTAACAATGTGACAAGCTGTTGCGTGATCTCCATACACATTTAGTTCACCTTGACTTTCACCGTGATCCGAACTAATAATTATAAGTGTATCGTCAAAAATCCCTAAATTTTTAATTATTTCTATGATTTTACCTATGAAATCGTCAGCATATCTGATACCAACATCATAGGCATTAATCCATTTGGTAAAATCATTAAGATTTTCTATTTCCCGTATATCTTGTATTCTTTTATAGAATTGTGTGAGTTTTAACCTGTCAAAACCTCCAATATCGCGTGCTGAGCGAGGTCCGTAGCTACTTCGATGTTTTTTAATAATATCTTCGGTGATCCAAGATGGAGGAGGATCGTTTTCAAACGAGGGTTCAAACGATAAAGGTGTGCGGTAGGGTGTGTGAGGATCCCAAACATTTAGATGTAAAAACCAGTTATCTTTCTTCCCGTTATCTTCCAACCATTTTTTTGCGTATGGAAAAACATCGTCAGCTATTTCGTGTCCTCTTTTACCAGGGTTGTACATCTCGTTCCAACCAGAACAAAACCAAAATGCTGAATGCCTTTCAGCAAAAGGTGATATTGATACAGTATAATATTTTGCGCTTCTCAATGTTCCAATCCAGTTATTCCTTAAATATTCATCATCGAATCCTCGCTCTTTACCAGTTAATCTCATATCTGCTGCTGTACCACCGTGACCGACTATACCAGTATGAATTCCAAATCTTCCAGTAAAAAGTGAAGCTCTAGAAGGTAAACAAGGAGCATCAGAAGCATAACAATTAGTAAATTTTACACCAGTTTCAGCGATTTTATCAATATTAGGCGAAGTATTTCGATGATAACCGTAACATCCTAGATGGTCTGGTCTTAGAGTGTCAATATCAAAATAAATTATTCTCATAATTCATATTTTCTTCTCTTCATTAAATAATCTTAATTATTTAATTATATAAAAAAATGTGAAATGTTATATTTCTCTCATATCCTCAATTAGAAATAATAGAAGATAATTTTAACTAGAATTCATTTAAGAAAGTTAGAATTATGAACGAAGAACCGAATGACATACCAGAATGGGAAAATTCAAAAATATTCGGTATAAATAAAGAACCGGCTCACTCAACTTTAATTCCATTTGAGAGTCCTGCTGGAGCATTAGGAAAATGGGAAGATTCACCTTATTTTATATCTCTTAACGGAACCTGGAAGTTCAACTGGGTAAAAACTCCTTCAGAAAGACCTGAAAATTTCTATAAAGAAGAATTTAAAGTCGACAATTGGGAAGAAATTGATGTTCCAAGCAATTGGCAGATGCGAGGATATGGAATACCCATTTACACTGATGTCAATTACCCTTATAGCATTAATACTCAAATTATTCCAAAAATTGACCATAACTACAATCCCGTGGGCTCCTATAGAAGAAAATTTAATATCCCTACCAATTGGAAAGGACGTGAGATTTTTATCCACTTTGGGGGTGTTAAATCTGCTTTTTACATTTGGATTAATGGGGAAAAAGTAGGTTACAGTCAGGGAAGTATGACTCCCGCAGAGTTTAATATTACGAAGTATTTAAAAAATGATAATAATATTCTTGCTGTTGAAGTCTATCGATGGTCAGACGGCTCTTATTTAGAAGATCAAGATATGTGGAGATTTAGTGGTATCTTTAGAGAAGTATATTTATACTCAACTCCAAAAGTCCATATTCGAGATTTTTATGTACGATGCGTGCTGGATGAAAATTATGAACATGCTATCCTTAAAGTTAGAATAAAAAACTTCAACTATGGAAAAACCGATGAGGAACAATATAAAATAGGATTATCCTTATTAGATAAAGAAAAACGATTTATTGATTCTGAGATTCTTATGGGTGAAACTTTTGGGATTAAATCGGGTACTGAACATTTGATAGAACTAAAAGCAAAGATTGAAAATCCAAGGAAGTGGACTGGAGAAACTCCTAATCTATATGATATAATTATAGTACTTAAGAATTCTAAAAATGAAATAATTGAAGTAGAACATTGTAAATTTGGGTTTAGAAAAGTTGAAATCAGCGAAGTTGGAAGTTTTCTTATTAATGGGAAACCTATTATTTTTAAAGGAGTTAATAGACATGAACACGATCCAGATCACGGACGGGCGATTCCATATAATAGAATGGTTCAAGATATTATTTTAATGAAACAAAACAATATTAACGCTGTTCGAACAAGTCATTATCCAAATCACCCCAAGTGGTACGAATTATGCGATAAGTATGGGATTTATGTGTTAGATGAATGCAATTTAGAAACTCATGGATTATGGGATAAAGTCCCGCGAAGTGATCCAAATTGGACTGACGCTTGCATCGACCGTATGGTGAGTATGGTAGAGCGCGATAAAAACCACCCTTGTGTTGTAATTTGGTCTCTGGGAAATGAGGCAGGAATGGGTGAAAATTTTAAAATTATGAAGAATGAAGCTCTTAAAATAGACTCAACTAGACCAATTCATTACGAAGGAGATTATAAACAGGAGATTTCTGAAGTAATTAGCAGCATGTATTTTTCACCTAAACAGCTTGAAAGAAATTTGAAGCGAAACACGGCTGGAACTCCGGGAAGAATGGTTAAACTTAGTAGTCCAAGACCCTATGTTTTATGTGAATATGCCCATGCAATGGGTAACAGTTTAGG
>JAGXNP010000130.1:0-5323 GCA_019894885.1 Promethearchaeota archaeon
CGGTCTCTACTACGCCACCTTGGCAAATTAATGATACTCCTAACTTGGAATTAAAAATACTCTTTTAATCCTAATTAAGATAGAAATAAAAGTATGGAATCTCATAAAAATCTTTTTAGTTTTCGATCTAGCAACGCACTAAATTCTATTTTTTTCGCAAACTCAAGTTCAGTATCATATACAGGATATATTATGACCTATAACCTTTTTTTTGAGGATAAATTTTCATTATTTAATTCAAAATGAATAATCCTCTTGTCAAAAAAGAATAAACAATAATTTAGAAATGATAGAATTACCTGAGGCAATTGTAATATCCAAACAGATCAATGAGACTCTAATAGGAAAAACTATAAAATCAGCTATTAGAGGGCAAACACCCCATAAATTTGCTTTTATTGGTAAGCATTCAGATGAGGAAGTTTCAAAAATACTTAAAGGAAAGAAAATAACGAAAAGTTGGTCAAATGGAAATATTATTCTCGTTCAGCTGGATTCAGATTATTTGCTGAGTCTTGGATGCGGAGGAGAGAGAATTCTTTATCATAAACAAGATAAGACGATTCCCAAAAAACATCAACTATTATTAGAATTCAATGATCAAACTTATCTGACTGTAACGGTATCTGGATGGGGGGAAGTAAGATTAATTGAGTTAGAAAATATTGACAACCATCCTCATATTCAATTTAACAAAATTGATCCGTTTTCAGAAGAATTTACTTTCAAGACTTTTGAAGAATTAATACAGAAAATACCAGAAAAAAAGAAATGCAGTGCTAAGAAATTCAGCATTACGGACCCCGGATTAAGGGGAATTGGGAATGGAGTAATTCAGGATATTTTCTTTCTATCAGAAATTCATCCCAAAAGAGAGATGAAATCATTGATAAAAGAAGAACAAAAACGCCTATACCAAACAATTCGAAATGAACTACATAAAATGGTAACACTTGGGGGAAGAGATTCTGAAAAGGATATCTTTGATAACTTTGGTAAATACAAGAGAATCATGCATAGCAAGTCAGTTGATACTCCATGCCCTATATGTGGGATTCTAATCAAAAAACAACAATACCTTGGAGGTACTATATACTTTTGTCCTTCCTGCCAGAAGATTGATAGATAAGCTAGGAAAATCCTTCAAAAAAAAGAGAAATAACATTTCATATTTTTATATTTAAAATGATATTGAACTCAAGATTTTTTTTTCAATCTATATTACTCATTGATACAATAAATTCCTGATATATACTACGCTAAGTATATTTTACAATATTTTTTTAGGAAAAGAATTAACTTTAAATTACCATAACTTTTCTCTTTTACATAATAATTTATCGGTGTGCGTAATGAAACAAGTAATTCAGTTAAAATTAAAAATTTTATCTTCATGGGACAGTGCGATTGGTCAAATAAACGAGACATTAAGGGAATATCAAGATAGGAATGGCGAATTAGTTACTATTTTGCAAACAGCTAATAGAGCTTATGCAATTATTCAATACGATGCTTAGGTATTAATTCTATTATATTTATATCATAGAGTTCAATTTGATCTGCATCCAATTTATTATTTATAATTATTTTTTGAAGGATTTGAACCTCAAATACCACTAAAAAAAGATAGATTTCCTAGATTGACAGAATTAATATTTAGAAATTTAATAAGTTTTAACAATTATGTATAAAAATATTAAATAAGCTTTGAATTGTGTTTTAGAAAAAATGTTTAGGAGATTAAAATTATGAAAAAAATTAAACTTAGAAAACGGATGAAAACGGATGAATGGAATGAGAGGAATCTGAATCGTGAAGAAATGAAAACAAAAGAAGAGGACAATGATTGGAATGAAAAAGAAGAGGAAGAAGATGAGGAAAATGGCGAAAATGAAAACGATTTCCATGAAGAAAATTATGATACATAATCTCTTAACAATAAGGAAATAACCAAATGTAGACAAATGAAAATTTATCTGGATAATAAGAAATAATGCTTAACCGTTTACCATACGAGCTACCTATTTTTGTTTATAATTTTATTCACTTTTATTACTATTGTTCGATTTTTAAGACTTAGTATTCTGCTTTTGGTTTAAATTTGAATAATTACCATCCTTTAAAATTTGGTTTTATGCTAATAAAATTTATTAGAATTTCATGTTGATTTATAGTTACGTCAAATTCAGAAAGAAAAAAAGTGTTATAATACGAATGTCGGAAGAAAATTTCAAAACTGCCACTTTTGAAGAAAAATTGGAAATGTTTTATGGCAAGATGTCCGAAAAACAATGGAATGATAGTATTGAACAAGTAATATATATGTGTAGGGATTATTGCGGAAAATGTCCAAGTCATGAGGGAACTGGAGAGGAATCTCTTGCTTTTTGTATGGTGGGGAAGAGTTCCGTGATAACTGAGAAGAAGGGTTGTTTATGTGGACAATGCCCAATTACTAAAACAATGAGTCTCCGCTGGGAGTATTATTGCTCTAACGGTAAAGCAATAGGGCTCTCCCAAGCGGGAAAGTAAGAATCTACTGAAAATACTTAAATTGAAATTCCAAATCATACATTTTTTAGGATATATCACTGAATAGATTAAAATCAAGTAAGGATTTGAATAATTTATAAGATAATCAAGTTTAGAAAAGAAATAATAGTAGTATTAATTGCAATTAAGATCATAATTATTGCACTTATAAGAGACACATTCAATGTGATCTACAAACTTTTATTTGAAGTTGGATTTTGCTATATGATTCAAAATGAAGATTCCCATAATCAAAAAATTCCCATCTATTGCTTGTTGCGGAATCGATTGTGGATTATGTCCCACTTATTATATAAATGGACCATCAAAATGTCCAGGTTGCGGGGGACCAAACTTTTCCAGTAAACATCCTTCTTGCTCTATTTTAACCTGTGCTGTTAAAAGAAATGGTTTTGAAACGTGCGCAGACTGTAAACAATATCCTTGCGAAAGATTAAAGCCATGGGATAAAGCTGACTCTTTTGTTACACATAAAGTATGTCTTCAAAACCTGAATGAAATCAAACAAAACGGCTTGGAAAAATTTATTGAACAACAAAATATTCGAATGAAAATTCTTGAAATCTTACTGAATTCATTTAATGAGGGAAGGTCAAAGAGTTTTTTCTGTATTGCTGCAGCTCTACTTCCTATTGATGATCTAAATGAAAATATTAAAGATACAGAAAAAAAAATTGAAGAAGAGAGCATTGGTTCTGACGATATTAGGTCTAAATCAAAAATTATAAAAGAAATGCTCAATCAATATGCGAAAAATAAGAACATTGAATTAAAATTAAGAAAAAAAACTAAATAGAATTTTTAATCAAATAGGTATAAAATTACCATAGGCGTCTAATTCTTCCCAAATATATTAAAGATTTTCCCCAAGAATAAAAAAAAATTATTTGTTTTTCCTTTCTAATTCTGTCCTATGGGATATTTCTGAACATATAAAGTATTTAAGTTGACTTTATTCTCTTCATGACTTCCAAGAATATCTATTTTAATATTGTGAATCCTTTCTGTATAATCATACATATGAATTTCAAAGGAATTTTCTTTGAAAAGAGACTCTGAATTTACCTTTCAGTTTGATCTATATGTTTAAAACAATAAAATAAAAAGGTGGGAAATCGAGAAATATACTAGAAATACTATTTCTCCAATATATCTTAAAATTTTTGTCAATTTTGTAAGTTCAAGAGTAGTCTACGCTACAAAACATAAATTTCAAAATATTTCTCTTATTTTATTACATAGAATTAATGATTTTTAGATTGATTTAAATGATTACACAAACAGAAATTTTCCCTTTTGATTATACCTTCGCAGTTCCAATGTTCCTTATTTGGGCAATGACCTTTATACTCGTGATGTTATTAATAGATACTGAAATGTTGACCAAGAAATTAAACCTGCTAATTTTATTGATCACTCTTGTCCTTGGAGGAATTGTACTAGGAGGGATACCAAATGCGGTCATGCCTATCCAACAACTTCTTGGTGTTTTTGTAGGAGGAGGGACAATTCTTTCTTTGGTAGCAGTGATCATAATTTTAGGGATTTTATTGGGTTCCTCAATAGTTGCAGGTAGACTTTTCTGTGGATTTGCATGCCCTTTAGGCGCATTACAGGAATTAATCTCTAAAGTTAACTTTAAGTCAAATTTGAAAGCTCATGAAAGGGTGAAATATCGTATTAATGTTTCTCAAAAAATCATTTCTATTATACGACGGATTTTTTTGGGAGTAATTTTAGTCTTAGCAGGATTTTGGGGTATATTAATTCTTAATGTGTTTAATCCTCTTTCAGGTTTTTCGTTTTACAAAACAATATTCACTTTCACATTTGTAATTCCTTTTATTGGATTAATAGTTATAAGTATTGCAAGTATTTTTCTTTATCGGCCATGGTGCCGATTCTTGTGTCCATTTGGTGCCTTATCAGCTCTAACGAGTCGATTAAGCAGAAATAAGTATGAAAGAACCGAAGCGTGTACGGAATGTGGGTTATGCGAAAAAGTATGTCCTACTCAGGAAGCATTTACTAATAGTAAAAAAACAGAATGTTATTATTGCAATCGCTGCATAGAAATTTGCCCTGTAAATGCTATTAAATTCTCTATGGACTTGTAATGGTAGCAATTCTAGTCCAAATCCAAGTTTCTTCTAACTTTTTTTACTAAGAATTTCTACTCGCTTTTCTTTAGGTAATTTTTCGCTAGCGTATCTAAGGATTAGCCTAGAGAGATTTTTGGCGTTCATTGATAAATAATCAATAATAACTTCGGGTTTATATTTTGAGCATGTTTTTAATAGCCATCCTATTCCCTTTTCGATATAATTTGCTTCAGAATACTTTAACATTTTTTCCACTAGTTCAAAAACATAATCCTCATCAAAATCTTTTCTCATCATGGTAATTTTAAGTAATATAACCATGGAGGCTCTTTTTATCCATAGATTATTCGATTCTGACCATTCATTTATGGTTTTTATGGCTAAGGTTTCATTTCCTTTTTTTCCTAAAAACGGACCTAAAAGTCTTACGCAAGTTGAATCGCAGTGACTCCATGTGTGGCAATGTTCTGTGTATTCTTTTCTAATTAAATCAACAGTTTCTTCATTGAAATGTTTCTTGAATCGAATTAAGAATAAAAATCCGGCAAACTTTTGTTCTTCAACATGTGTTCTTGTTAGATTCCTAAACACTTCAACAGCGTCATCATAACTGCAGTCAAATTTTTCGTGAACTGACTTTACGATCTTTTCTATTTCGGGCATTCGAA
>JAGXNP010000130.1:5423-9125 GCA_019894885.1 Promethearchaeota archaeon
TTCAACAGCGTCATCATAACTGCAGTCAAATTTTTCGTGAACTGACTTTACGATCTTTTCTATTTCGGGCATTCGAATGCCGTATATGATGTAATCAGAAATATCTGGATTTAATATCTTATACATTCTATCTTTTTGATCTTCAGATAATTGAGGAGTGTTCTTTAATAATAAACTTGAAATTTCCTTTACGATCGAATCTATCATAAAAATTTATCAATTCCTGTTTTCTCGTTCAATTCTGTACTTTTCTTTAAATAGGGTTCTACAAATTCTGTTACTTTAGAATTGAAATTCTTAAGTGTAGCTAACTCCCCTCTTTTATAAACATTAACAATTGATTCCTCTAAGTTGTTAAGAGTTAATCCCGCCCAATAAAACGATTTATTTGATTTTCCTGATATCAAATCATTCATATAATCTTTTAACAATAGTAATTCTGAAACTTTATAATTCCATTTCCTATAATCGTTTGGTATCCATCTCTTTTCTCTAACAGCAATGTTATATTTTTGGCATAAGGTCAATAATTTTTGATGCATCTTATGAACATAGTCCTTGGGAGGACCCATCTGACCCTTATATAAATTCAACAATGGTTTAACAACATGGTTGTATCTACTTTCCTTTAATTTCTTAATAAAGAACTCAGCTTGAGCATCACGAAGGGTTAACCCGGGAGCAAATAATATAAAATCAGCTCCTGCTTCTTTTGATTTTTTAATTACGGCTTCTAAATTTTCGTCATCGTCCTCTAAAAAAGGGATTATTGGCATGAAGTAAGTCCCAACCTGAACATTAGGTGCACTTAGTTTGATCGATTTTAAAGCTTCTAGGCGTTTTTTAGGGGAAGAGGAATATGGTTCAAGGAATATTGTTAATTCTTCGTCCATGGTTGTAATAGAAAATCCTATAGTACACCAGGTGTCTTTGGCGATTCTGTTCAGAATTTCCATATCCCTTGTTATTAAATCTGATTTTGTTGCTATGTTTACCGGAAATTTATGTTTTTCAATCACTTTCAGAATTTTTAAAGTATTCTCTACTTCCAATTCTATTGGCTGGTATGCATCACACACACCACCAGGCCCTATAACATCTGGAAGTAAGGTTCTCGAGTTTTTTATTCTTTTGTCCAGTATCTTATCCAGATTAGTTTTAACAATTACCTCGTTTTCAAAGTCTTGATCTAAGTAATATCTTTGGCTTCTAGCGTCACAATAAATGCAGGTATGAGCACATCCAGAGTAAGGATTTATGGTATATCGACACCAGAACCAAGAATCTGGATACTTTAACTTATTTAAGGCTGTCTTAAATTCTTTATTAATGATTTTAAAATTGTTAATCATATTATGGCAATCTAATCAGTAAAGCTCAATAATACGAGAATAAATTTAAGATTAGTTGTTTCTTCTGTAATTACTTTACCTAAAAGGATTAATGAGAAAAAACGCCCCTTAATATTTTTTTTATTATTATTTCTTAAGCGGATAAAAAATGGAAATGGAATGCCGAAAATGGGCGTTTTTTCCCATTAAAGATATAACATAACTTGATTATAAATCATAGCCCAATTATCATATTCTTAAACGTGTGTTATTATTTTTTATTAAAAAATCGAGATATTTTTAATAATTATGAGAAAAAAAAGGAAATAGGTTATACAATCATTTGAGTAGAGATTTTATGAGTTTCTTTATAAAGTTGGTGATAATAGGCAAATCAATGTGAAAAGGAATATTCGAGCTCAAGCTCTTATATTATTCAGAAATAATATTGAGAATATTCGTGAAATCATCGTTTCACGATCAATCTAATTCAGTATCATTTTAAATAAAAAAGTAATGTTAAGTTTATTTAACATCCCATAGAAGCCTATTATACACCCCATGTCTTTTGTTTTTTGGTTAATTCAAAACATTTAAAAACCCATGTTAAATATAGTAACACAATGAATGATCATTTTTTAAATCGATTAGTTGAAAGTTAATACCACTCGATAAAAATGATTTTCAAAATTTAACATTTAAAAAATTGGTGAAAAAAAAATGAGTGAAGAAAAAAATTCATACGAAGGTAGTATTTCTAGCTCTTATAAAAACAAAGAACTGCTAAAAAACACGATTTTGCTGGGTATTATTGCTACAGCAGGAGCATTTTTCATATGGTGGATCATGCTTATGATATTTACTGACGGTCTTGAGGAAATAATCATGTTTCCTATTGAAGTGACATATTTAATCTTCATTATCGCTTATAGCGTGTTTATAACGATAATAGTTATCACCTATCTCTATAATGTGGCGTATGTCAAGAATTTTAGCTACAAAATTTCAGAGGATCACATTGTCATAAAGCATGGAGTTTTTACTAAAATAGTCGCTACCATCCCCTACAGTAGGATTCAGAATATTAATATCGTTAATGGGGTGTTTGACAGGATATTTAAGATTTTTACGGTGAAGATTGAGACTGCAGGTTCAAGTGCAGCAGCAGCAAGTGCTCAGAAGGGAATTGCCAAGCCTGAGGGCTATATTCCTGGCTTAAAGGATGCAAGAATCATCGAGAAGAAGATTAAGGAGATGATGACGAAATATTCAGCAGTTCCAAGTGGCCTTGAAGACAAGATCTTTAAACCTGAAGAATTAGCGTTTGATAATTTTATTAGCTATATCCTTTCAAAGATGCGGGAAGGGGAGAAATTAAAAACCAGTATAACTGAATTACGCGAAAAAGCTAATTTTTCTGCTGCTGACTTAGCCGAGAAGGTTGGTGTTCCACTTCAGACGATTAATTACTTAGCTGAAGGGCGATATAATCCAAGCTTAGCGCTAGCTTATAAGATTGCGCAAGTATTAAACTGTAAAATAGAGGATTTGTTTAAATTAGTCTAAAAATTCAATATTTTTTTTAATTATTATTACAATCATTAAGACTCCGGAAAGAGTAATGGATTGGTGAAACCGCATGAAATTTAAAAAAAAAATCACTTCAAGAATAAAGCAATTCAGGGAGGAGTTAGAAATGCCCCAATTAGAATTAGCGAAACTTGTAGGGGTTTCTCGCCAGACGATTTATTACTTAGAGCGGGGTTCGTACAATCCATCCTTGACGATATCCTTTAAAATATCGGAAATCTTGAAAAAACCGATCCATGATATATTTTATCAAGAACCAGTTATTAAGGATATACTAGAGGGTAAATCATTGGTAGAATTACGGGAGGTTGCCGAAATAGCGGGGATCAACCTTGAAAAGCTAGCTTCCTTAAGCGAAATAGACGACGAACAACTAACAAAAGATTTTAAGGAGGATTCGTTAATTAAAATCGCGATAGGATTGGGAATAGACTTCAAAGATTTATTTGAAAAAGAAGCCGATTAAAAATCTATAAAAAAATAAATCACTCACGCTACTGATTTAAAGAATGTTCAATAAAATAGAAATACTGTTAGCTAAATTTTTTATTTTTCAACCGTTCCCGAGTGTATAATGATTTCAAATAATCAGTAACATGCTGGAGCCTTTGTTCAAAGGGAATCGTTTTAATCAAACAAATCTTTTATAAATTGACCAATTTTATTTATAGCTTCTTTTGCTTCAGGAAGGTCATAAAGACCGTAATTTTGCCAGACATGGGGCATATCATCCCATTCTTGTAGGATGGCATTAACACTGTCTCTTATACACATCTGACGC
>JAGXNP010000131.1 GCA_019894885.1 Promethearchaeota archaeon
CCTCCTGACCCTGATCCTTACACTGAATTTACTTGGACAATTTTAACGACCGAATCTCGGATCGAAGTTAGCATTACTGGACATTACGTGTTTGTTTCAGGAAACGGACCCATCATCGGTGGTTCGATGTACGCCTACATATATCGTGATGGTGATTACATGGATGTTATCGACTTGGTAACTTCCCACGACTTCAATAGTTCGACTTTTATTTTTGATTACTCGCCTGTTTATTTCGGAAACTATTCTTTCGATTTCTACCTTAACGACCCATATCTTGCTACACCCCAAATGATCTGCAATGCCACATTTGAATATAGAGATCCCCCTCCTGACCCTGATCCTTACACTGAATTTACTTGGACAATTTTAACGACCGAATCTCGGATCAAAGTTAATATTACAGGATACTACATATTTCCTTCTGGACACGAACCCATCTTTGGTGGTTCGATGTATACTTACGTGTACCGAGATGGCAATTATATAGATGAATTTGAACTGGTAACTAATCATAACTTATACGACACGCTGTTTACGTTTGATTACTCCCCAACCTATTTCGGAAACTATTCATTTGACTTCTATCTCAACGATCCTTACCTTCTCAATCCCCAGTTAATCTGCAACGCAACTTTTGAATATCAAAACCCTGATCCTGATCCCGATCCCGATCCCGACGATCCTGACCCCGATCCCAATGATGATCCTAACGTCCTATACCAGGAAGATGCAGCCATGACAGTTCCTTTAGCGTTCGGAATGGTAGGAGCTGCTACGGTACCTTTACTTGGCACTATTAAAGCGGTTCGTTCAAAAAAACTCAAAAATAAGCAAAACTCAAAATATAAAATCTAATTTGTTCCTATTTTTTTAAATTTTTTATTTCTCGACAAAATTTTTCCTTTTTATAATTACGATACTTATAAGCTCCAATGGCACAAAGCGTAAAAATTAAGCAATTACATCAAATTATTTCAGCGTTGGAGAGGTTCCAAACGAGAAAAAACGATCTCTTTAGTCTCGATAAGTTAGCTGGTTACCTCAACTTATCCGAACGAGATTTAGTAGAGTTGTTAGAGCTCGTGTTTCGGTTTCAACACCTCTTTGGCGTATTGTTCGACGATCGTATCTTGTGTAAAAAGTGGAAAAAAGAAAAAATATATCTCATCTTAAAGCCAAAATGCGAAGTTAAAAATAATTGTGTAATAGAACCAAAAGAAATCGAAATCGATAAAGATCAAAGTGAGATATTAAATGATATCGTATATTATTATCAACACGTAAAAATTGGAAGAGGGTTTGATGTTAAGTCAAACGGAGCCGAGTTTTCTAAAAAAGTCAAACGACTTAAATCTACTCATCCATTTTTCTTTGAGAATAGAGGAAATGGTTTGATATGCCCTTCGAAATTAGCAGTTGAAGCAGGCAATTTAATTCGCTCCTACAGCAAAATTAAAAAATCGGTATCAAAATTAGAAATAGAGGATTATTTAATAAAAATGGTTTGAGAGATGGTGAAACTAGTGATAGAGTCTGAGAAAAACGAATCTGAAAGCATAAAAACAAAGTATTTACGCGAAGATCACATTGAGAGCAGAACCTATCAACTTGAAATAGCGAAAGATTGCGCTTCTAAAAACTCGCTGGTAGTACTCCCTACTGGTCTTGGAAAAACGATTATTGGGGTTTACGTGGCAGCTCTTACATTGGAAAAATTCCCTCCTAAAAGTAAAATCCTCGTTTTAGCGCCAACCAGACCTTTAATTAATCAACATTACGACTCTTTCAAAAATTTAATGACTATACTTGAGGAACACTTCGTTGTGTTGACGGGAAAAACTCCGGCAGATAAGAGAATAGAGCTTTTCGAAAACCACCAAATAATTTTTTACACCCCCCAAACATTAAGAAACGACCTTGTAAATCTCAAGTACTCTTTAGAAAGCACATGTTTGATTATTTTTGACGAAGCTCACCATGCCACAGGCGATTACGCTTATACTTTAATCGCAGATAAGTTTGTTGAACAAAACCCGGAGGGAATAATTCTAGGGTTGACGGCCAGTCCAGGTGCTTCGAAAGAAAAAATAAGGATACTTTGCGAAAACTTACACATTCCTTTAGAAAACATCCACACTCGCACTCGAAAAGATATGGATGTAAAGACTTATTTAAAACCAATGGATATCTATAAGATCGGCGTTAATTTAACCGAACTAATGGAAGAAGCTTACTCTGCGGTCCAAATTCTTTTAGAAGAACGGTTGCAGTACCTTTCGCAGCTCAACTTCATCAGCGAGAAATCAGATAAGTTACATACCAAAATTATTCGAAAAGATTTACTGAAACTCAATGGAGAACTAGCGAGATTAATCAAAGGCGACGGAGACAAAACGGGAGTTTATAGCGCGCTTTCCGTGAACGCTCAAGGATTGATTTTATTTCATATGTTAGAACTGATAGAACAACAGGGTTTGGATGTACTATTAATTTATTTAACCAAAATGAAAGCTGATGCTCGGAAGAAAAATAGTTCCAAAGCTCTGAAAATTCTGGCGAGAGATCATAGGTTAAATCAGATATATATCGAACTGAAAAAGAACGAAGAATATTCTCCTGAAATGCTCATCCATCCCAAATATTACTCGCTTGAATCTTTGTTAGTGCAAGAATTTGAAAACAACGCTAGTTCGAGGGTGTTAGTGTTTGTAAAGTTGCGCGACTCGGTAAAAAGCATCGTACGCAAGCTAAAAGCGAGCGAACACAGCGAAATTAAACCGAGTCGATTCGTAGGGCAGGCTACAAAATCACAAGACGACAAGGGATTGTCGCAGAAGCGACAGTTAGAGATTTTAGAACAGTTTAAGGGAGACCAATACAATGTTTTGGTTAGCACTAATGTGGGTGAAGAAGGCTTAGACATTGCGGAATGTGATCTGGTGGTGTTTTACGACGTAGTAGCTTCGGAAATACGATTTATCCAGAGAAAAGGAAGGACTGCCCGGCATCGAGAAGGAAAAGTAATTATCCTTTATTGTAAAGGCACCCATGACGAAATATACATGCACATCGCCCTAACCAAGCTCAAGAAAATGAACGTGAACCTAAAGGGAGAAAAACACCTCCGAACCGCCTATTCAAGTTATTCGCATCAAAATCCCGATACGCCAATTATTCAAGAACTTCAAGATACTAGCACAAACGATACGATAAAAGGTTTCCCGAAAGAAGAGATTCCATCAGATTTACCGCTTAGATTCAATAATAAAAATAAAAATAAAAATAATAACCAAAATGGGATACAATCGAGCTTAAGTTCGTTTTCTCAAGACCAGCAAATTACAAACAAAGCGATAAAACCTCAACCAGATGTTAAAATAAACGTATCGTTTCCCGTCAAATTTGGCTTGAGAAAAAAGTTCCAGAAAGATGGAATATCGTTTGAAATCGTAAAGTCGATACTCGATCTAACCCTATTTGATAAAGCTTTAATCCAAGTAATTAACCCTCAGCAATTCGATGGAGACTCGCTTCTAAAAAAATACTCCCTATTGAGCAAGAAATATAAGCTCATCGTGTCAGCGTTCGATTTCGTAGATTTAGAAGAAGAGTTCGAAGGCGAAGAGAAGTTACTCAAACAAAAAATCAAAGATTGGGGCGAATCTAACAAGTTCCAAGCAATATCCATCGATCTTTCGGAAGAGTTGTACTTTATTATCATAAATATTTATCTCCACGTAAAAAACGAAGGTGACCTGTAGCCGTTGGAGGATATCGCGTTTAAAAAAGACGAAACCGCCTATTTAATCTTTGCCTGCAAAAAGTGTCAAGAGTATTCCTATGTAAAAACAACTCAGAAAACCAAAAAATGTCTGAGATGCGGTCGTACCCACCAAGTACGGGACGTTATAAACGATGGTGAGGTAGTATACGGCATTACGGAAGCCGTGAATGCAGTAAAAAGAAAACAGAACGAGTTAGCAACGCCGGAATTTCGCTCGGGAAGCGATTTTGTTGTCGCGACTAATTGTTTTGCTCAACCTAAAAGCAGCGTAAGTGCATTGAGAAATAACGATCAAGAAATTGATTACAAACAAAAGTTTAGCGAGATGTTATTAGAGCTTTCTAAACTCTATAAACGATTTCCGGAGTACATGCTCGAGATCATGGCCGAAAATTACGGAATTCCTATATTAGAGCTCGAGGTCCTAATAAGAAACGCTAAAAAAAGCGGAATGTTGATCAAGAACGGCAACGATGACACATATTACAAGCAAAAATAAACATAGAAATATGCTATTTTTCTTCGGATTTTAAAGCTTTCATTGCGTCCATAAACTCCTGTCTCATAATGGTCTGATAGAGCGAGTGGCGTTTTTCGAACGGTATTTTTTCGTGCCCCACATATATGTCTGGGACGGTTGAGGTTCCGATCACTTCAGAAAAAGGGATGATCACCTTCGACAAGATTACATCGATGTTCTCGTACTCAACAATTTCAATAATTATTGGTTCGTGTTCTTTTCTTTTACTCGCTTCTAAACCCATTATTCTCGCTTTTTATTGATTTTTACCGCCTGTAATTGATAAATGTATATAAAAGAAAAAATAAATGAAAAGATAGTTAAACCTTTAATTCTCAGTAGATTTATCTTTATTTACTTCTTTTAGGTATAGTTTCATAAAAAACCGTTGACGCTTTAAATATCCTTTTATTCGATCCGATTTCAAGTCTGGATCCCTTTTAATAAGTTTTTGGATGAACTTGAGCGCCTCTAAATTCTGTTCCTTGGTTTTTTCGAACTGTTTTATGATGTAATTGTCTTGTCCGTCTTCAGATTCCTTGTAGACCAAAAATTCCTTAATTCTCACTTTCTTTTTATCGATGATGTCAAACGGATCTTTTTCGGTCTGAGAACCCATTGTAAAGATAATAATGTAGGAACCGTTAAAAAGAAAAAATTTTACACTATTACATAAATCTAAATAATAAGTATTTAGGAGTATAAGAATCAGTATAGCGGGCGTTCTGGAAGTAATTGAAATCCATCGAGTTAGAAGGGTATTCCATCTTTTTTTACGAAAAAACTCCACATTATCAAAATAGATGATAAACCCAGAGCAACTATTTAAATAATTCTTGATTTAATTTAATACTATGAAAATTCTAATTATTTATTTCACGATGTCAGGGAGGACGAAAAAAACTGCAGAAGCAATTGCAAGTGCTCTAAACAACCATGAGATGAGCTACTTACCAATAGAATTGACTGGTAAATTTGTTGAAAAGATAAAAAAGTTAGATAAATTCGAGAATAACGATTATTCAGATATTGAGTCGCAATTAAGCAATCTTGATGTTTCAAACTATGGTCTGATTATAATCGGTATGCCTACCTATGGAAATTCCCCTCCCAAGATTTTTAATGAAATTTTAAGGAGGTTGGGCAATTTAAACGGAAAAATGGTGGTAATATTCAATACCGCTCGATTTACTGGCGGAAAATGTCTTGATTTTATGAAAGAAAAGATTGAAGAAGTTGGTGGCAGAGTAATAGATCAATCCAAATTTAGAAAATTATTCTGGATTGGAACTAAAAATGCAATTAAATTTGGTAAACAAATCAATGAAAATGTTAACTCGTGAGGAATTGGAAGAAGCCATAAAAAAAGAGGTTTACAGCTTAAGAGACCAAGGAGAAGATCAACGTACTATTTTTTAGAGATAATTTTCTTACAAAGATTAATCCCTAATCCCGTTTTCCGATTGAGGACATAAGGATTTTCTTTTTTTACTTTGGTTGCGGTATGGTATCCTGCGTTGTACAATATTCTCGCTCTCACTCTTGCCACATTGTCTAACCGCAAAACGAGGTCGAATAATTCCTCGCTAATCCCGTAATGTACTCTAATTTTAAGCGTTTCCGACATTTCAGCAACTTTAACCATAATCTCTGCTATATCTGGATCGGATTCGCTTAGGTGGACCGCAATAATCCCTATAAAAGTTATAATCCGTTCTAAGTTATCCTTGATGGTATAAAGATCACCTGCCATTATCTTGTGTCGCTCCAGTATGCTGTCAATTGGCTCTTCATCGCACCACTCTAAGATAGGTTGGAGCAATTTGTAGTCTCGTACCTTTAATTCCGCTTTGAGCACCTCGTAAGCTTCTTTTATGACGTCTTGATAGGTTTCTATCGCAGCGTTTTCGAGTTTGTATCGTATTAAAACTCCTGAAACGGGGTAAAGGTACAATCGTATAATGAGTTTTCCGAACTGCGAACATTTTATGGTACCATCGTCTCGTTTAAGTATTAACCCTTTTTCGAACAGGTAGTTGAGCACATACTGGTTCTTTATTGACTTAGGAACGATGTCGTGGATGTATTTCTGGAAGTTCTGGTCGGGGATGTCGATTAGGTGTAGTAAAAACGCGGTGATATGATCGCAAAATTCGAAAGAGAATTGATCGTCTGAGTAACTGTTGGATATCCCGTTTTCAAACCCGCACGAGCACCGTATCCCTACATCGATATCGAATTCTGCAAAAAATACTCCAAAATCGGTTTTAATGTAACCTGATATGTTAGACTTCGTTAATTTGGTGATCTTAATCTGGTGATGGTGATTGGACAAATTCTTAACTTTTTTAGGGTCGGAATGAAGTTTTAGGATGTTAACCGGAGTAATTTCTTTAATCATCAAAAGCTGATCGATGGGAATCTGTTGCCATTCCTTATTATTTTTGATGCCGAACCAAAAATAAGTTTTTTCGAAGAACTCTTTTAATTTATCTAAAGTGATGTTTTTTTCCTCGTAAATTCGCAAAAGCACTTGTTCTTTTAACGTGTTAAGTTTATTAAGTCCCGAAATTAAATCATTGTATTTAGGAGTATAAGTTTCCGATGGAAAAGCGTTTTGGAAGTAATGGTCTTCGATCCAGTCCCGTTCGTCAATGTTCTGAACCATTAAATAACCAAATCCCTCTGTGTCGAGTCCCGGTCTTCCTGCCCTACCGAGCATTTGAAAGATAGCGTTGGCAGAGAACGGCATGAAGTAAGAAAACCCGTCTCCGTTCTCGTAATAGCCAGAAAAGTTTTTAATGTTGTGGCCTGAAGTCACATATCGCTTGAAATCTTTTATGATAACTAATCGAGCGGGTACGTTAATTCCAGCACTTAAAGTAGTGGTACAACATATTATTTTAATTATATGTTTTCGATAGGCATCTTCAATAAGTTTCCGCTCTTTTGGAAGCAGTCCAGCGTGATGGAACGCCACTCCACATTTAATTGCTTTTTTAAGTTCTGCATGTCTTCCTTTAATTTTATCGAGCTTATCTTCCACTTTCTTGCACGCCTTCAACTCAGCCTCAGAAATTTGTGCTTTAACCAGATTTTTAAGGTTTTGGGCAACCTGCTGGGTCGATTTTCTTTTGTTGAGGAATATTAATATTTGTCCGTTGTTTTCTATAGTAGCCTTTACAAGTTTTTTGATAGTAGAGTCTTTGTTCTGGGTAACTTCTATTCTATAGTGTAAAGGAACCGGTCGTGCATTGGATATTATTAGCTTAGTATCGTTTCCAAGAGAAGAAAGCCAAGAGTTAAAAAATTCAGGATTTTTTATGGTAGCTGAAAGCCCTATTATCTGCGGTTGGTGTAAAAACTCATTTAACCTCACGATAAGCGATTCCAACCTCGGTCCGCGACTTGACTCGCCGATGATGTGTATCTCGTCTATGATGATCGTCGAAATATCGAAGATCCATTCTTTATCGCTAAAATTCCGCAGGATGGAGTCCATTTTCTCGTATGTTGTAACAATTATATCTGCTTTTGCTAAACGGGAATCGTCCACATCATAGTCTCCTATAGACAACTCGGTCGTAATTCCAAACCGCTCGTAGCTTTTTTTGAAGTGGACATATTTTTCGGTTGCGAGAGCCTTATAGGGAACTAAATAAATAGACTTGCCAAACTTCTGAAATACATTGTTTACAGCGCTGATTTCTCCTATCAATGTTTTACCACTCCCAGACGGCGCACATACGAGGAACGACTTTCGAAAGAATAAACCATTTTGAATAGCTTCTTTCTGAATTTGCCGGAGCTTAAATATTTTTTGCTCGAACAATACTCGAAGAACACGCTCGTCATGGATGTATTGAAATATTTCTTCCTTCATTCCTTCTTCTTCTTGCGTATTTTTAGAGTGGGTGTAATTAGTAAGAGACATATCTCGTGGTATTTCTATAAATAGCCGTGTTATTGATTAATAGCTTATACACTCGATCAAATATAAAGGAAAAACCTTAGGAAATTATAAATCCAAAAAAAGAAAGTTCCTACCGGCTTAACTACCTTAAAAAGTAAAAAGAGGAATATGACCATATTAAAATCCAGAGGAAAATGTAAATCTAAAGATGTCTTAGCAGTATGTTGGTAAGAACCATAGTACTGATAGATTAGGAATCTATATAAACAAAAAACGATGGTTAAGTCGAAAACTTTTCTTTTTCTATTCGAGATTAGAGTATAGGTTACTCGAAACTAACAACAAACATTTTTGGGTGGATATAAAATTCAGTGTTACTTAGATTAATTTTTAAATTTACTACTCAAGTATAATAACATGTCTATGTCCCCTTTTTTTAAAAAAAATAATAACTAACTACCATAATAGTGTGACTATTGTAAAAACAAGTATATTAATGGTAAAACTTCTAAAATACATTCCTAATTTCTCCTTCTTTTCTAACTTATTGATCTCATTGCTCTCAGATTTTTCAATGACCTTGAAAACACCGTTTGAAAGTACGGTACTAAAAACCGCCCCTAAAGCAAACATAAAAAGAAAAGAAGAAAAATCAATAATATTTAACAAGTAAAGCTCTAATACTAGAATAATTACAAGTACCGAGAATGTTATTTGAATAAAATTTATTGCTCTTTTTAATTCATTTTCCAACATTTGGGGCGGATATTTGATGGTTGACCCCTCTATTATTGCATCAAGAACTTGATCATCATACTCTGCGTTGTACGTCTCATCAGAACGCTGTTCCAGAC
>JAGXNP010000132.1 GCA_019894885.1 Promethearchaeota archaeon
GTATTCATCTTCAATAATATTCATAGTAATACCTAAAAAATTAAATAATGAATAATTATTAAAAATTATTCTAATTTACCAAGGTATATTTCGGTATCGTATTCAATTCTAATAATACCCTTCCGTTGGTGTTTGTTAAATAAATCCTCCAGTTCCAATATCATTTTTGGGAAAATAGGAGTATCAGCTAAAGGAATATAAGATGATGAAAGGACCCTACCTTTAAAACTGGTAAAATCCAATTCTTGAAAATTATAGAATGTTTCTTTTTGATAATTAAAAAAGAGATCCACATTTCCCTCATTTTTCCTTACTTCTCTAACATCTATGCCGTATTTTAAAATGAAATTTTCATAGCTATTATTAAAATCTGTTCCGGCTTTTCCGCGATTGTTCCAGATTAATGCTACATTACCATTTGGTTTTAATATTCTTTTAAATTCTCTCTTAGTCCTCTCTACATCGAACCAATGAAAAGCTTGCCCAGCAACGATAAGTTCTATACTATATTCCTCTAATCCCGTAGACTCAGCAGAACCTTCAAGACTTGTAAAATTTATATATCCATGGAGGATTTTTTCAGCAGCTTCTCTCATATCTTTATTGGGTTCAATCCCATAAACGTGGTTACCATTATCTAAGAATATTTTTGTTAGAATTCCTGTACCTGATCCGATATCGGCAATTATAGTATTTTTTGCTAGTATATTTTTCTCTTTTAGAAATTTAATAATTTCTAATGGGTAGCTTGGTCGGTATTTGATATAGTTTTCTACTCTAGAAGAAAATCTTTTCTTCGGATCAATAGCATATTTTTTAGAGCTCATCGAGTCTCGATAGCAATTAATTGAATTAAATATTTTCTAAAAATCTCTAAATACCTTTAGATCAGGGTATTACCTATAAAGGAATAGCAAGGAATTTAAGTTGATTTTACATTATATTATTTTTGGTGTCTTTTATGGTTGAAAAAATAAATTTAAAATCACTTCCGAGTAATTCACCTATTAAAAATGTTCCAGAGGATTATTATCCACAGGGATGTGGAAATTGGTATGAAATCGAGGAAGGTATTGATGCCGGAAAAAAAATGTTTTTCAGAGAAAGTAAACATGGAACTGGAGAACCAGAAAACACGATTGTTTTTGTCCATGGCAACCCTGAGTGCTCGTACACCTATAGAGGTGCTATAAAGCACTTGGTTAATACAGCTAAAAAGTCTATTAGGATTGTAGCAATGGATCACATTGGTTTTGGTTTATCAGATCAAGCATCTTTTGAAATGGTGTGCATGGATCACGCTCAAAATTTAGTTCAATTAATACGATATTTGGATCTACGAAATGTTACTCTCATCATCCACGATTGGGGTGGCCCAATCGGCATTGGAGCGTTTTTAAAATTACCCGAACGCGTATCAAATCTAGTTATATTGAATAGTACTGTTTTCCCAATGCCACTAACGGGCATGACATTTGAGAATTATCCATTGAAACGATTATCATGGAGTAAATTACCAAAAATAATACCTGATAATTATTGGGGAGCATTTGCATCGTTTGCTATTTTTTATAATCTTGAAAATCCAGATGAATTATTAACAAACATGCCAACTATGCTAGCCACCGTAAAAGAGAAGGGGACCTTAATGGAACACGAAAGTATTAGTCAAAGGATATTTAGAGAACAATTCCAATCTAAACCAAACACATTAAGTTCAAAACGCTTAGTTCTTCAAACACCATTATGGGGCCACGGAAATTCATATAAAGAACCAACATTAGGAGAACGGGATACAAGTCCGTTTTATCGCTTTATACAAGACAATATTAGAAGACTTTGGGGTTCTGATGGCCAAAATATCGGTGTTCGCGCAGTTATTGGCAAATTAGATCCATTAGCAAAAGAGGAAGTCTTACAGCAATGGATTGATCATCTTCCTCAACTTGAAGGTCATATAAAGATTTTCGATCATGCAAACCATTTTATTGAAGAATTTGAACCGGAAACGATTGCTAATACCATAATCGATGTGGCAGGGTTAAAATAAGTAAAATAGATGAAAAAAATAATAAATTAACTGTGTTTTTGTTTTATGAACGGAAGTTTTCCTCCCGCTTTTAGAATTTTAATCTCTGTCTCGCTTAAAGAATGAGTTAAATTGATTTCAGTACCTTTAGTGAGATTTTTTAATGTAACATTCCCGGATTCTAATGTTCTTAGGTCGATTTCAAATTTGTCGCCTTGTTCAATCTTATCATAATCATCTTTATTTGCAAATGTTAATGGCACGATTCCAAAGTTTACAAGGTTAGCTAGATGGATTCGAGCAAACGATTTCACTATAACTGCTTTAAGTCCGAGATATTTTGGTGCTATAGCAGCGTGTTCTCTACTGGAACCTTGACCGTAATTATCTCCTCCGACAATAAACCCTCCTTGCTTTTCTAAGGATCTATCTGGGAAGGTCTCATCAACAAGGTTAAATACAAACTTGCTTATCTCCGGAATATTTGACCGCAAAGGTAATATTTTAGCGCCTGCGGGCATTATATGATCTGTTGTAATATCATCCTCAACTTTAAGAAGAACCTCTCCCTCTAATTTATCTGGTAAAGGGTTAAATTCTGGTAAAGGTTTGATGTTAGGTCCACGAACGATTTCAATAGATTCAGTACCTATTTTTGGCGGAATAATCATGTTATCATTAACCATAAACCTTTCTGGCATTTTTATTTCTGGTAATTTTCCAAAGGATCTTGGATCCGTAATCTTGCCATGAATTGCAGATACAGCCGCAGTTTCAGGGCTTACGAGATAAGTTTGGGCGCTTTTAGTTCCAGATCTGCCAAGAAAGTTTCTATTAAAAGTTCTTAAGGTTACGGCATCACTTTTTGGGGCTAGTCCCATGCCAATACAAGGGCCACAAGCGTTTTCGAGAATTCTTGCTCCCGCTTCAATTAAATATGCCATTTCGCCAGATTTAATCATATGATCAACAACTTGACGAGAACCAGGTGAGATAGTTAAGACAGAATGTTCATTAACAGTTTTTCCTTTTAATATGTTAGCAGAAATTTTAAGATCTCTTAAAGATGAGTTTGTACAACTACCTATACACACTTGATCAACTTTTAATCCTTCTACTTCCTTAACGGTTTTTACATTGCCTGGACTATGAGGTAATGACACAAGAGGGACGAGCTCGCTTAAATTTATTTCTATAGTATCATCGTATACAGCATCTTCGTCTGATTCCAAAAGAATCCATTGCTCGCCTCTTTCTTGAGCAATCAAAAATTCTTTTGTGATTTCATCAGAGGGAAATACTGATGTTGTAGCTCCCGTTTCAGTTCCCATGTTAGTTATTGTACCTCGTTCAGGTACACTTAGAGTCTTAATACCTGGACCAGTGTATTCCAATACTTTATTAACTGCACCTTTAACCCCAATTCGTCTTAAAATTTCAAGAATTATATCTTTAGCTGATACAAAATCAGGAAGTTTTCCAATAAGAAGCACATTTATAACCTTAGGCATTTTCAAATGAAAAGGTTCTCCTGCCATAGCAGCTGCTACATCAAGCCCTCCTGATCCAATCGCAATCATACCTACACCTCCACCAGTTGGAGTATGGCTATCGCTCCCTAATAAGGTTTTTCCAGGGCGTGCAAAGCGTTCCAGATGAAGTTGGTGGCAAATTCCATTACCTGGGCGCGAAAAGTAAAGTCCATATTTTGCTGCAATACTCTGGAGATATCTATGATCGTCAGGATTCTTAAAATCAGTTTGTAATGTATTATGATCTACATAACTGACTGATAATTCTGTTTGTATTCGAGGTATACCTATCGCTTCGAATTGTAAATAAGCCATAGTGCCAGTAGCGTCTTGTGTTAAAGTTTGGTCAATTTTTATACTGATATCCGTTCCTCGCTCTAATTTTCCATCAACCAAATGCTTTTCTATTATTTTTTCAGTTAAAGTTTTCCCCATATCTATTAACCAATATCAATTTAGGTTTTTTTTCTATCATAAAATATTACATAAAGTCTTAATTTAATATATATGTGAATATAATAGATATAAGTTATTGATATTGAAAATGTTATTAAACTTTTCTTTTATAAAGTCGAGCGATTTGCCCACTTTTCTCCCTATAAACAAGTAGGAAAAAAAAATGAATCACTTCAGAGGCGTATCATTATTTCAGTATCAAAAGCTCTACCTTTATTAACTAATCTAACCTATATACTTTTTAATCAGAAGCTTCAGAAAATAAAAATTTGGTGGCTATTATTACTCGAATTGAAAATAAAGAAAGGGTGAGCATTGATTTTAAAGCAGATGACTTGATAAGAGAAACTAAAGTATTAAATATAGCCCGGTTGGCAAAAATTTTAGTAGATTTATTTGGACTTGACGAACCGTTTAAAAAAGTAGGAAAACATGAAGGTCAGGAAATCGAAATGTATTTAACCGAATTAGATGGATATATTACATTTACACTTACATCCGAGAGAGAGAATTTTGATTGTCGTGCCGAGAAAGCGAAAAATCCGATAGCAAGACTAGTTATAACAGTAGAAGAGGAGAAAATTCTTGATGTGATAAGTAGTATTATACGTTCGAAAAATAACATTCTTAATTTAATTAAATTCTCAAAATTTATTATTTCAGGTAAGACAAAAATAAAGGGAAATAAAATAGCTGCCATAAAGTTAGTAAGATGTCTTATGATAGGTAAACATGAGGTTTATGATTACAATAAATGAGGTAGATTTGCGTGAACTTAAACGATGACCAATTTCTCGATATTTCAGATTCAATAACTAATCCCTACATAACAGAATGGCAAACAGACGGTAAAAAAGTTTTAGGACATTACTGTACCTATATTCCAGATGAACTCTTACACGCTGCGAAAATATTACCATTTCGAATGCGAGCAACTGGGAATACAGAAACGAGTCTGGCTGATATATATATGGTAAGATTTACTTGCTCGTTTGTTCGTGCAACCTTTGATATGGCTCTAAGAGGTATCTATGATTTTTTAGACGGCATTTTAATTTGTAATTCTTGCGATCACTCTCGCCGAATGTTTGAACTTTTCGATTTAAAAGTGTTTGGAAGAGAAAATTTTCCTAAACCGACCTCTCAATTTTACTTCTCTGTGCCTCATGTTATTACGGATGAAGGTTTTGAATGGTACTATAATGAGATAAAGGAACTAAAAACTGAATTAGAAGAAAAATATATTCAAGAAACTATAACTAATCAAGATTTACTTGAATCTATTAACATTTACAATACAAATCGTGAACTTTTACGGAAAATTCACGAAATGAGAATTATGGATACCCCCAAAATTAGTGGTAGTGAAGCTTTACAGATATCAATGTCGAATAACTCAGTACCCAAAGAAGTTGCTAATCGGGAATTAGAACGAATTCTCAACTCTTTGAAAGAAAGCGAGGGAATTAAAACCAACGCAAAAAGAATCATGCTAGTTGGAAGTGAAGTAGACAGCACTGATTTTACGGGATTAATTGAAGATTCTGGGGCTTTAATTGTTAGCGATTTTCTATGCTTTGGAACTCGCAATTTTTTAGATGATGTTCACTTAGGTTTCGATAATGATCCCTTGAAAAGAATAGTAGAACGAGTGTATTTCAGAATGTCATGCCCAAGGATGATGGACGATCACGAGCGACGATTAGATTTTATAAAAAGTGAACTTAAAAGAGCAAATGTTGATGGAGTTATTTTACAAAGAATAAATAATTGCGATTTACATGGATGCGATAACATGCTATATGTCCATGAATTGAAAGATTTAGAGATTCCGGTATTAAATCTTGATCGCGAGTTTTACCAAGCAGATACTACCCGGCTACAAACAAGAATCGAAGCCTTTTTAGAAATGATTTAGTATAAATAGATTACGCAATAGGATAAACAACAAATATGTGAAAAGTTTATGAATTATCCAGCTAAGATGGAAAACAAAATTATTCCGTATCAAATGTTATTAAGCGCAATGGAAACAACCCACGAGCTAGTAGAAAAGATTCTTCCAGAGACAGGAATTCCCTCGTTAAAAATTGGTTTGGAAGAAATTATTTCAGTTGTTCGGAATGATCTTGAAAAAGCTCGAGAAGGTGTGCCTATCGTTGGATACCACTTTGCGTTTCAAGCAGATTATCTTAAATGTTTCGATTGCGTTCCTATTTGTATCGAAGGAGTCTCATATTTTCTCGCAACTTTATTAATCAATGGTGTTGAAAAGTATTACGATATAATAGGAAATTGGGGTCATCCTTTTCATACATGTTCTGCACAAAAAGGAGCAATGGGAATGAGTTTGGAAAACTTGTATCAATTTGATGCAATTATCACTCCAAC
The DNA here is from genome assembly GCA_019894885.1 of Promethearchaeota archaeon. GTDB lineage: Archaea > Asgardarchaeota > Lokiarchaeia > Sigyniarchaeales > SOKP01 > SOKP01. Next base: position 6,409 of record JAGXNP010000132.1, read on the forward strand.
AGCACCTTGCGATTCAACCTGTGCGTCTTATCCTTTTTTCAAATTTGAAAAAAAATTTCCTCTGATCATTGCGGATATGCCCTTTCTTCACGATGAAAAGAGTTATAAATATTATGCCGAGCAACTGAAGCTAAGTCTTTATAGCCTTGGAAAGGTGATCGGTCAGGAGCCCGATTTTGATAAAATGAGAAAGGCTTTAGAAGTAGAGAATAAAGTTTCTAAATTAAGAATGGAATTGTTTGACTTGATAAAAGCTGTTCCAAGCCCAATTGAAAATATATTTAATCCTGTTTCAGCAGCTTCAACGATATTTATTTCTGGAGTTCCTGAAAACATTTCATTTTATCGTAGGATACTAGAAATTGCAAAAACTAGATACAAAAATAATGAACATCACGGGGGAGAAGAACGAATAAGATCAATTTGGCCTTATATGCTTACTTTCTTTGACATTTCCTTATGCGAATGGTTGGATCGCAAATTAGGGATGAGTGTTCTGTTAGATATTTTCAATTATAATCTTTCAGATCCTATTGACACAAAGTCTGATTTAGATACTCTCTTTTATGGAATGGCCAGAAAAGCGATGGGTTGGCCAATGATAAAACAATCAACTGAGTTCTATTACACCTTCTTAGACGATTGTATTAGAATGGCTAGGGATTTTAGTGCTGATTGCTTCGTTTACACACAGAGTATTGCGTGTAAGCAATTTGGGGGCGTTCCTCAGCTATTAAGGGAAGCCCTCATGGATGAAGTAGGAATTCCTATGTTGATTATTGATTTTGATGTCGGGGACGCCCGAATGACATCGGCAAAGGCTTTTAAAGAAAAAATAACGATGTTTGTTCAGACTTTGCTGTAGATAATAGCAAGCTGTTAATTTTAAAAGAAAAAGAAATTTAAGAATTAGAAAGATTCTTCTTCTTAAATATTAAGCTAGATGGTATTTCATTATTCACCTCTAAAATTACTCCGTATTTAAAGGCTTTATTACCTTTCTCCTGTGTTTCTATCTCCATCGTGTAAAATCCTTTCCTCTTTCTTTAGAGGATTGTTCTAAAGCAATTAGTATTTTCTTTCTCGATCTCACCTTAAAAGCTTTTCCTGACTCAAATTCATAACTACGATCTACATTTTTTCCTTTAAAAATCAAGTTAAAGTATACAAATCTAGGTCCTAATATAATTCCACTTCCAGTTGGTATTGCTGTCATTGAATCTCGTTTTGTGATTTCAATAGAATCAAATTCAGACCATTTAATTTGAAAGGCAGGCTTAAGAGGAACAATTATTTCAATAAAATCTTTAGTAATTGTAAATCTCCTATCCGTTGAAAGCCCTTTAAAATAACATTTTGCCCAAACTAAAAAACCTATTGTGAGTGGCCAAATTACTGGAATTGAAATAAATCCATATAGGCCATATTCAGCTATAATTCCTACAGTTATTAAGATCATAAAAGCGACAAAAATCAGGATACATATTATGCTTGAATAGAGACTTGTTTTTAAATTTTCAAGAATTTGAAACTCAACAAGATCATTTCCTTCAAATCGAAACCCACATTCGATACAATATTTATTTTTAATAACATTTACCTTACCACACTTCGGACAACTTATTTGCGAGCTCATTTAACTCCTAACTCTCTCTTAAACAAAGTATTTTGAATTTCAATATATAATAATTATATGGATAATTAATTTATAAGTTTTAAACAAATTTGTATAAAGATTAAAACACACCTTAATAAAATGGTCATTTAAAAGTCTAAATTAGTAGTTAATACCTTAAGAAATTTAGAAAATCTTAATGAAGAAGAATTAATCAATTACATTGAAGATTTAAGTAAAGAATGGTTGGTTATAGACGGTACTTGGTTTCAAGCCGCTGAAAAGTTTGTTTGTTTAGACTTTACTTTAGCTGAGAGGATTCAATTATATTAATATTTTAAGGAGTTTTTTGTAATTTATTACTCATAAAAAGGAATTTTAATGCTTTATCCACAAGGAAATAAGTATCGTCATTTTTTTGACCTATCTGGATTTTGGGAATTTCGGTTTGACCCCGATGATAAAGGAGTTAGAGAAGATTGGACTAAGGGATTTAAAAATGGATGGCCAATAGCCGTACCTGCCAGTTGGAACGATCAATTTGCTAACGACCGAGATTTTTTAGGACCTGCTTGGTATCAACTAAGATTTAAGAAACCCTGGGAATGGGATTCAAAGAAAACCATGATTAGGTTTGGTTCGGTTAATTACTTATCCGATGTGTGGTTAAATAGAGAACCCGTAGGACATCACGAAGGGGGACATCTACCTTTCGAATATGATATATCTAACAATATCGTATCGGAAGATAATCTTCTTGTTGTTAGAGTAGATGGGAGATTATCCCAAAAATACGTACCACCGAGTGGGCGTCCAATGAACAATCCTCAAACTAACTATGACTTTTATCCATTCTGCGGAATTCATAGACCGGTATTGCTATATTCTACTCCTAATGAAGGAATAAGAGACATAACTGTT
>JAGXNP010000133.1 GCA_019894885.1 Promethearchaeota archaeon
AAATATGGTTTTTTCATAGGATTTGCCCACATTTCTTCAAATGTCTTCTCTTGCTCTTTTATAGATTTTTTCTTGATTTCTCTTGCTGCTCTCGATGACATTATTTAGTTCCTCTCATAATTTTATTCTGATTTTGGTAAATTAATCTCCGATTGATCCTCTCCTATTATAAAAGTATATTCATAAAGCGTTTCTGTATGTTCTGAATTATGTTGTATAGAAACTGTACTTGCTTTCGGACCAAATCGCTTTAATATTGTTACAACCTTTCCTAGCTGTCCTATGTTTTTACCGGACATTATAATTGCTAGATTTCCTTCTTTAAATTTTAATACTTTTAGAATTTCTTGTTCTGGGATTGTAATTTTTAAGACATCCATTCTTTTATAGATGTCTTCTTTAGGATTCTTTGGATCCTTAACACTGATAAAAATATTCCTCCCATCGTGCAAGTTTAATTGTATACTTCCCCCTTTTAAAGTAGTTTTTTGCGTTATCCTACATAGTTTAAATGTACTTTCTGCTTCAGGAATTTCGTGCAAAATTAATCCATGATGTGAGTCCGGTAATATGCGATAATGTTTATTCGTTTTTACGATACTTATCACATCCATTAATCCTACTGGAAATGTTCTGTCCTTAATAACCTTTCCATCGACTTTAAAATTCCCTAAACCTATTAATTTTTTTGCTTCTCTGTAGTTATCAACAATCTCAAGAAGATCTCTCACGATATGTAATAAGGGCAAGCAGAATCTACTCGGATGAGGTCCCGGTGAAGGCGTTATAAAGAATTTACCATGCTTTCTTTTTATCTGTAAGAATTTAGGTGTATTCAGTCTTTTTAGCGTTCTTGAACCTCCATGTCTCGTCATTTAATCTTCTTCCTCCTCTTTTTGTTTTTTTGGACCTGTTAGTTCCTCTTCTCTGAATCCAAATACAGTTTTTCTATCAATCATACTTGCTCTCCATGCATCCATCTTTTTCTCTTTCGCGAATTTTGTTATAACCATTTTTGAGATGTGGATAGCAGGGTGAAATTGAGTCCCATCCGTTTTATCAAAAGCTGCTTCTTTGATTTTTGCTCGCTGATTTTTATTGATTTCGATGACCTCTCCTTCAAAATCCTTGAATTCACCTCTCGTTATTCTAACTCCATCTCCCACTCTTAGGGGAAGTGCTTTAATCCCGTACTCTTCTCGTACGAAATCAGCTACTCTTACTGTTAATAATTTTGACCTCTGATGGTTTTTATATTTATACAATGCTTTTCTTTGCTTTCGAGGTTGTTTTGATTTTACTTTCATTTCTTTATCCCTTAATCCTTATTTTTTAAATGATTAACGATGAAATTGATGCTAAACGCGGAAATAATTCTGCTGCCTCTCTTGCAATAGGCCCACGAATTTCGGTAGCTTTGGGGTCGCCTTCCTTAGTTATTATTACACCAGCATTATCCTCAAAACATAATCTCGTGCCATCTATTCTCCTAAAAATCATTTTTTGTCGTACGATAACAGCTTTTACGATATTTCCCCGCAAATCTGGTCGACCCTTTTTAATAGTTACTGAACATACAGATCCTACTGATGCCTTTGGCAATCTTCTTAATCGTGTTTTGGAACGATCAACATTAATAATTTGAGCGATTTTTGCTCCAGAATTATCGGTAATAAAAATTCTCGAACCATTTTGGACACCATAACTGGTTCTAGGTTTGGCTAACGTTTTTCTTCCAAGTTTTCTTCTTGTTCCCATTTAATTCGCCGCTCCTGCTTTTAATTTATCTAAGACTATAAATGCTTTAGTTTTTGATAGTTTTCTACTTTCTCCTACACGAACTAGATCACCAACTTCAATATCGTTGGTTAAACATTCTGGAAGGTGGCATGCCAGTCGCGAGTTACGTCTCTCATAACGCTGATATTTCTTAACGAATTGAACATAATCCTGTCTAATTATTACAGTATTTTTAGATTTCTTATTTACGACAACTCCTTGAGTAATTTTACCTCTAATTCGTGTTTTTCCATGAAAAGGACAATCTTTATCATTACATTCACGAGTTGTTGGAGGATTAACTCCTGGAATGCCAATATTTCTAACGCTCATTCTAATATCTCGACCATTTCTTTTTTTTTAAACTTCTCAATCTATTTTCTGGAATGCCTACGATTTTTGATCCATTAACCTCTAACATTCCATCATTAAGTGTAATTCTAAAAATATAATCTTTCTTGATGTATTTTTTTATTTCATTATTTTTTTCTAATATTAACATATTTTGAGTATCATCAATTACCACGCCCACATCCTTAAATTTAGAATGAATCGGCTTCGATTTAAGTTTAGCTTGCACTCTAAAACCTATTAAATCGTGGTAGATCAGATACTTGGGGCTTATCATTATAATTTCAACTATTTCTCTTCATTTTTTACTGTAAGAATCCTAGCAATTTGTTTTCTCAGTAATTTCGCTTTTGCAGGATTATCTGAGATACCGCCACCTGTTTGTTGGCTGTACAACATCATCAATTCTTCTCTTAGGGTTATTAAACTTCTTTCTCTTTCTCTACCATCCATTTCTCGGACTTTTTCTGCAGTTAGTATATCCATATTTTAGTCACTATTTTTTTTTATATTATTTTATTCATCACTATCTTCATCTGTATCTACTTCTGGTTCCAGAGAAATTTCAGAAATTTCTTCCTCTTCTACTTCTTCGAACAATTCTTTTTCTTCTTCGCTTGATTCTCTTGTTTCCTCATTTACCTCGTAGTCTTTTTCCATTTTTGTTTTACTTAACTCGGCTTCTTTTTTTGTTTGAACTTTAGCTAATGCTTCGTCGTTAACTATGATTGTATCACCCATTCTTGTATCAGCGTGCATGATTTTCACAATTATCCCTAAAGTTCCAGATTTTTGAATACATTGAGCTACTCCTTTATCTACTCCTTCTTGAGCAGGTTGACCTGATTTTGAGATTGTACCGGCTCTAAATACCGTCGTTCTGGCTCTTTGTGAAGTTACCTTTCCCGAAACGATGATTTCTGTACCTTTAGCTCCAGATTCCATGATTTTACGTAATATATAATAGCCTGCTCTCCTGTAATGTCTTCCCCGATCTAACGAATATGCTAAACGCTCCGCCATAATCTGTGCGTTCAAATCGGGATTGGTGACCTCCTCGACCTCTATCTGGGGCATTTCTAGCCCAAATCGGTTGTGAAGAACATCCGTAATCTCTTGAATACGCTTACCGCCTTTTCCGATTACAAGGCCTGGGCGGGACGTGCGGAGAGTGATTCTAACACCGAGCGGGGTTTTCTGTATATCAACACCAGCAAACCCAGCCCGAACGAGTTCAGATCTCAGGTATTCGTTTATTTGCATTAACTTGATGCCTTGCTCAATAAAATGTTTCGCTAATGGACTCATAACTACTACTTTTTTTGATAATTTTGATTATATGACATAATTTTAATTTTAACTTGGAAATTCGTAAACTACAATTTCTACGTGACTTAAATGCTTAAACTTAGGAGAAGATCGACCGTGAGCTCGTTGAATGTAGCGTTTTATTATTCTTCCTCTGTGTGTTGCTGCGTGAATAATTCTACATTGTTCAGTATCTAAACCTTTAAATTCTGCGTTTGATTCAACGGAAGTGAGAAGTTCATAGATTCTAGCAGCGGTTTTTTGGGGGTATCTACCAGCATACCAGTTAAATTGTTTCAAATCTTTTCTGTGAGCTTGTTTTTTTTTATGTCTTCTAAATGGTACGGATTGCTGAAGTTGAATAACTTTCTCTAGATACCTCTTGGCTTGTTCTAACTTCATACCTTTAATTATAGCACAAACTTCTCTTGCAGGTTTTGGTTTTATTCGCAGGTCTCTACCCGAAGCTTTAGCCAACCTGTCTGCGTCATATTTTTGCTCTATGAAAGAATAACCCCAGTTAGGCATTTAATATCATCTCTTTTATTATTTTAATTATTTTAATGGAACATACTTACTTGAACGTGTGGCTCCAATTCCTGGCGACCCATGTTGAACATATCTTCTAGTTAGTGAGAATTCTCCTAGATAATGACCAATCATTTCAGGTTTTACTTCTACTACTTCGTAGGATTTCCCGTTATAGACACCAATTTGCAAACCAACCATCTCTGGGAAGATTAACATGTCTCTAACATGTGTCCGGGTAAGAATATCCTTTCCTCTTTTCTTAGCTCTGTATGCCCTTCTTAATCTTTCAAGAAGTTTTTTTTGCCTGGGTGGCAATCCTCTTCTTAACGATCTTCGCGCTCTCGAGGGTAGTAGTTTTACGAATTCGTCCATGTTCATTTTTTTGAGTTCCTCTAAGGTATGGCCTCTATAGTGAAATTTAAGTCGATCTCTTTCTCTTACTAGGTCTAATTCTTTATCTTCTGTTTCTTCATCAATTTCTTCTGAAGGTTCTTCAGTTGTTTCATCCGGTGTCATTTCTTTTTGTTCTTCATCATCATGTTCTTCATTTGGAGCCATTTTTCCACCAATCTAATTGTTCCATTTATTATTTTATGTTTATTTTTTACGTTATATTGAACGCGTGTAAAGAAATTAGTTATCTATCAAATTTTAATTTTATTAAAACCAGAGAACCAAAAACCAAAAACTTAAAAGGTTGCGATGTGACCTTCGAGGAAAATCGAAATATCGTTAAATCTCAATTTTTATCGATGTAGTTAAGTGGAGAATTTCAAGTTTCGTTCACGATTGTTTAACGATAATTATTTGGATTAAATACTCTAACAATATCTTCTTCATTAAATTTTCCGCTCCATCGTTCTTCAACAATCACAAATTGTTCAGGATCGTTATTAGGATTCAGTATCGAATGATACATCATTTTAGCGTTTAAAAATTTCGTTCCTGCATCTACAAAATAATAAACTCTGTTCGCATTTATAATTATTGGCTTACCTTTTAGAATCCTCCATACTTCGCTCCTGAATTTGTGTGTTTGGATTGAAATACCTAATCCGGGTTTAATATATATTAAATTATAATCTGGATAGGTGAATTTGATGCTGTACCATTTATTTAATACCTCAAGAAAACCATTTGGAACATTATATTTCTTTACGAATTGTATTGGTTCAATTTTTGCTTTTTCAGATAATTCAAATTTATATGGATTATATATCGTATTATGATTAGAAAAATCGTTACTATAGCTAACTTCAATTTCCTCATCATTCTTATTAATTAACATGTAATAATCGTTTGGTTTTACTATTAAATTAGCTTTTTTTAAATTTTGAGAGTAAAAATTATTGCCATTTATAAGAAAAATTTTATCCAGATGACTAGAATCTAGATTTATCTTAAGTTCTTTCTGGTCGTTTTTTCTAAGGATTGTTCCTCTACCCGGTTGAATGATTTCTTCCTTCACATAGCCAACCTTTGACTTTTATATACTACTATATTCTTTAAAACGCTTCTTAATTTCATTTAAATAAGGTAAAGATTCTTGCGCTCCTTTTCGAGTGACTGCTATAGAAGCAGCAGCCGATGCATATTTTACAGATGTTATTAGATTCTCGCCTTGGTTTAACATACTTGCTAATACGCCATTAAAGCAATCGCCAGCACCTACGGTATCAACTGCTTGAACTTTTAAGGCAGGAACATCTGTGATTCTATCTTTTCTTGCATCATATATTAAAGACCCCTTGCTCCCAAGTGTTGTTATGATTACATTCACTCCATATTCTGATATATCTCTGGAAGCTTGAATTATCCGTTCTTTCTTCTCACCTTTAAGATTTTTAAGGTTCAATAATGAATGTAAACATAATAGTTCTCCCTCGTTGGGGATTAGAATATCTACATTACTTAAGATTGAATGACTAATAGGTTTTAAAGGTGCAGGATTAAGAATTTTTATACAGTTACCTTGAGCTGCCATTTTATAAATTTCTTCAATAGTTGCTAAAGGTATTTCCATTTGAACTACTAATGAGTTTGCATTTCTAATAATTTCATTGTTTGCTTTAAGATCGTCAGGTGTTAAATTGAAATTAGCTCCTGGTGCCACACTAATCATATTTTCACCAGTTTTATCTATCAAAATAAAAGCAACCCCACTTGATTCCTGGGAATCCCTAATAATGTATTTAATATTAATTCCCTCAGATTTTAATTGCGAAATCATTTGGTCTCCAAATGCGTCTGTTCCAATTTTGCCAATAAAAGTAGTTTTGGAACCGGACCTTGCAGAAGCAACTGCTTGATTCGCACCCTTTCCTCCTAAGAATTGCTTAAAAACACCTCCAGTTACCGTTTCTCCTGGATTAGGAAATCTTTCAGAATAAATATTCAAATCCATATTGCTTGAACCAACGATAAGAACATAGCGATCGAGATTTGACATGGTTTAGCTTTTATAAAAACGATTCTTTGAATTATAATTTCTTTTATAATATCAAATTATGGAACATCACAATTAAAACCAAATGATCCTCAACGAATGGTTTTAATTTAATATAATTTTAAAAATTATAATAAGCAAAGTAACCATGCTTGAAAAAGCAAAATAACCTTGCTTGAAAATATAAAAAAAAAAGTCTGAAATTCATAAAGGTGTTTAATATGGCCAAAGACAAGATAATTGGAGCAATCGTTATGATCCTTGGTATTTTAATCGCTATTATCTACACCATGGGAAGTGTTGTTGATTTATGGTTTAATACCCTAGGAAATAACCCTAATTGGGATGAAGCGCTTAAATTGTTCAATATCGATTGGCTCGATTATAGATTATTTACCGTTCTACCACTCTGGATTATGGTACTATTGATTGCTATAATTGCTATTTGGATTGGTTATAGCATGCTTACTACTCCAGCACCTGTTCCACTCGAAGAATTGGAGGAGGAACTAGCTGCTGAAGAGGAATCCAAAGAGTAAAAAGAGTAATTTTTATTTTTTTTATTTTTTTTATTTTAAAATTAAGGATATGATTCTAAAAGTTTAATTTCGTAAAGTTCATGTCCAGATTCGCTAAATTTATTTGAATTAAAGAATAATTAGGAATTTCTTTAGCATTTTTAGTAAGGGGTGTTGTGCTTACGATGACTTCGTTGTTATTTCGACTTATAAACAAAGTATGGTGCCGACCGTTAAAATTCGTATTATGATTAGTTATCACATTACAAATTTGGGAATTAAAGACAAATGCATTAGCTCCGGCGCCAATTTCAATTTCATTAAATATAAATTCCAAACCACTCTTTAAATCTTTACCTTTTTGTATTTGGTCACTTATAGAACATATATACTTTCGAGTATCTAAACTAGTTTCCCTATAAATTCTACTCAATTTATTGTTATTTAGGTTTTTTTCAGGAAAATTTTTAATTATGCCGTTATGGGTAATTAGATACTTTTCACCAATATTTATAGGGTGTACATTTTCAAATTTCCTTTTCCATGGGAGTGTTTTCCTTGCGTGAACTAAAAGAAATCGAGTTTTAATCTTAGTAAGGCTTTCCCAATCAGCGTGGTAAATTGGGTTAATATCACGCTTAATTACAAGTTCCTTATTATTTTCTGAGAGATAAGCAAAGCCCCAACCTAAGCCATGATGTCCAAATATGTCATAATTCCTGAAATAGCGCCAGTGACATGTTGCGATAAATTGTTTTAGAATTGTGTAATTGATGAAGAATGGTTTAAGAGAACACTTAAAGAACATGCGACACATAATCTATCCTTTAGACGTATTATATCTGTATTTCAAAATTAAATCTCACCTAAAAAATAAGCGAATAAAGAACCGTCATCGTGACAAGTAATTAGAGTTTTCAAATCTAAATCGAATTTTGCGTCATTAACACACGATTTCTTTTTAATTTCTGTTAAGATTTTTCCATTATTACCTTTAATGAGAAGTATTCTACCCTTAGTTGTACCAATAATAAAGAAATTAAATCCTTTTAAGATGACATGTAATACCGTTTCCACATTTACATTATTAATTTCCCAATGAATATCTAAATCTTGGTTGAAACACATTAATTTAGATTTGAACTCGAGTTCATGAATGTTTATCAAGCTGTCAAAAAAATCAAAAGAGTATGTGCTAACAAGTAGGCTAGATTTTTTCATAGAGGCAAAAAGAGAACATTTCCACACAAACTCTCTGCATTGAATTGTTTTTATTTCATTGTGAGAACTTTTTTCAATGAAGTGAAGCATCTTATCGTCTCCTCCACATACAATAAATTCTTTTCCGTTTGAGTTGAAAAGGGAAACGCAGCGAATTTTATCAGTATATCGTTTAAACCACGATAAATCGCCGTTCATTCCTTTAAAAATTCTTAATGTCCCATCATTTCCGGCAGCAATCACTTCTTTCAGAGCGGGTTCTAAATGATCTTGCCAAACTATAGCGTCCCCAATTCCATCTTCAAATATTTGGCCCCAAATTAAGGATCCATCTAACGGATTTAAAATTCTCAGACTCTTGTCTATAGAGTATGCAATGATTTCATTTAGATTATCATTATTAATATCAGATACTAAAAATCCGCTAATAGATGCTCCAAATTGATGTTTCCAGAATGATTCCAATTCGTAGGAAGAATTACATTTAAATACCCTTAAGAGACCGTCTAATCCACCCAGAATCAATTCACTTTTATTATCATCATCAATATCTCTTACTTCTATCTTCCAAATGGATGATTTTTCCGTTATTTTTTTATCCGCTAAAACTTTTCCGGTCAAAGATAGAATCAATAATCTTCCCGATTTTGAAGCTGCTATAATTTCATTATGACCATTATTATTAATGTCTCCAATTTCAATTTGTAGAATAGGTTCATCAATTTGACAC
>JAGXNP010000134.1 GCA_019894885.1 Promethearchaeota archaeon
GGACTTGCTTGAAAATCATATTGAGGTACTACTGTAATTTGATCTTGTGCCCATTTAGTCCTTAATCCACTTTGTTTTGCAACCATCGAAACTGCTCCATCAGCTCCAATAACGATAGGTGCTTGATATTTATTATTATGCTCATCAATTACACCACAAACTTTGCCATCCTTTTTTAAGAGATCAGTAATTAAAGTTGATGTTTTTAATTCAGCACCAGCATCTATAGCAAACTCTGCAATCCAAGGATCAAACTCACTTCGGTAACAATTCATCGTAATCCAGCTTTTTGCTGGTTCATATGATACTGACTCGGTGGGACGAGCCATTAAATAACCAGCAACAATACCCTCCTGATTGATGAAATAATTTCGAGCAGCAGAACCTGCTCTCATAGAAGGACATTTTTCTGGTGTTAGTTCCTTCATCATACTTGGAAAATCCTTCCACATCCGAGGACCTAAACCACATCCTGATGAATTTTTTTCACCTGGTTTTCGCCCGCGTTCAAAAAATATTGTTTTTAACCCTAAATCGGCTGCGATTTTTGCTGACATTGAACCTCCAGGACCAGCACCAACAATTATTATATCATAAATGTTCATTTTTACACCCGAATTAATTGAATTTAGTTTTCAAAAAGAAATATTATAATATAACTTTATGTCATTCTCTATTTAAAATTCACTTTATTGGAACAATTAAAATCTCTTTAAGGAGGATTTAACAATCGGAAAAGGAGTAGATAAATCAAAAAAAAGAGTCGAAAAGTTAATTCGCAATTGATAAAAATCTGGAATAATTTCAGGGAACCGCTATTTTGATAAATTTTCTATTTCTTTTTTAATAATATCAATTCTTTCTTTAGCCTTAGTAAGTATCTGAGTCTTTCCATATTTGGAAAACCACTTTTCAAATCTCTGTTCTATTGAAACATCCTTTGTACCAGCTATATGTTTATCAGCAAGACAGATGATCTTTTCCTCAAGAGTTAATGGCATATAATCTCTTTCTGGTAGCCCTACTTGTTTGGCATCTTCTTTATCTAATCCTCCTAACATATGAGTTTCGCATATTCTCGAGAGACGCTTTGAAAATCCTCTTTCTTTTAGGATCTTAGCTCCAATTATAGCGTGTTTGAAACCATGAGTTTTAGATCGACCAATGTCGTGTAAAATACCTCCAATTTCAATTAAATCTTTATCAACATCGTTCTCATCCATTTTTTCTGCTAAATCTAATGCTTTTTCCGCAACCTTTAAAGAATGACGCCTTACATGATAAGGAACTTTTAATTTTTTTAATAAATCAAAAGCAAAATAACTATTAGGTAGATTTTCTTCACTTGCCATTAATTTTTAAGAATTATTTATTTACTTTAAGGTTTAGTTATTCAATTGAGCATTAAATATAATTTAACCATTAAGAAAAAGTATGAATGATTTTTAGAAAAATGATATTTTTTAATAAACTTCTTCATATGGTCCGCTGATAAAACCTCCTATTAAACCTCCAATAACAGCTCCTAGAATAGCGCTTAGAATTCCACCAACTGTAACAGAAAGCTGAGCTCCTTGAAATAGAGCCATTAAATCTTCTCCAGAGATAACGCTTAATAACATCCAAATTAAAAATCCAATTATAATTACTAAGCTGCTTGCGGTAAGCCCTCTTTTTACGCCTTTAGAAATGGTACCGCTCACATAACCAATAAAAATGCAAGCTAAAAGCTGTGGGGCAAAAAATTCAGTAATAGATGGCGTTCCCGTAAAAAAAGCAATTAAATCAAATTTAAAGTTCGCTCCTATTTGTAAAATGATTACTTTTAATATATCAGTTTGTAAATAAATCTGTATTTGAATAATAGTGGCTTCCATATTAAAAAAGAAAACTGTGAAAAAGCTAAACACTATACCAACAATTATTCCTAGCACTAACCGATACGAAACCAATTTCAATCACTCTTGTTAGAATTATTAAAGTCCAATAATAAACTAAATAATTGTGATGTATTAAATCTTTAGTTCTAAGAGAATTAAAGGAATGCTTTTAATAAAATATTAAAATTATGACGTTTTATTTAATTTATCAAGATTATATTTGATATACTAAATCGCTTACTTTAAGGTATTTATTTTGGCTAAAAAAAAGAAAAAAACTAATTCCGACGAGGATTCTAAGATAGAAGAAGAGAACAATAACAATGTAGATTTAGAGAAAGTTTTCGAAAAAGAATTTGAGGAAGATTTTGAAGATGAGCTGGATTTAGAAGAACTCGAATTACTCGATACAGATGATATGGACGCTGATGTCGGAGATATCGAAAAACTTGTTGATAAAGACGAAGAAAAAAAGCAATTATACCTAAGTTGCGGTATCCACATTGGAACTAAGTTATTATCTGGTGATGCTAGGCGATTTGTTTATAGACAAACTAATTACGGGTTGTACGTAATAGACTTAACTCAAACCGACGAACGCCTTGTCATAGCTGCTAAATTTCTTAGTAAATATGTCGAAGAAGGTAGCGATAAAGTAATAGTTTCATCCGTGAGAAGGTACGGAAAAGAACCCGTAAAACAATTTTGTAAAGTACTTGGGTGTCGAGCAATTACCGAACGGTTTATTCCTGGATCTTTAACAAATCCTATAATAGACGATTACATTAAAGATGCATCGGTTGTAGTCATCGTTGATCCTCACGCTGATAAAGTCATCTTAAGAGAAGCTAAATTGGCTCGAATTCCTGTAGTATCATTGTTTGATACTGACGATATCCTTGATGGCATCGACCTCGCAATTCCTGCAAATAATCGCGGGAAAAAAGCTTTAGGACTAGCTTTTTGGTTTTTGGCGAGACAGATTTTGCTGGAATTAGGTAAGATTTCAAGCGAAGACGACTTTCCTTACACGCTGGATGAATTCACTTCGAAGATCGTACCAGTTTATCGTCAAGAAAATGCACCACCATCACGATCGTCACGATAATTTAGCGCAGATATAGTTCTTTTATTCATAATGTATAAGTTACTTTATGATTTTGCATCTATTTTTGATTCTAAAATATTTTTTCTGGATTAATTGCAAATCCCTTATTTTGTCTTTGTTCTTCTGTTTTTTCTTAGTATTGCATTGCATGTTTTTAACCTAGGCACCTCACATTTTTCATTAATCTACGATTTCTGGGAGTTTTTGGAAGGTTGAAGTTTTTTGTTGTAATGACTTTCGTATAATAAAACAGGATACTAGAGGGATATCGGGACACGGAATAGAGTTATAGCGTGATACGATAAAGAGTGAAAAGATAACGGGACACGATTGGTATTTATTTCGAGACACGGTATGGTTTGGGAAATTATTGGGCATTAAAAAGTGGAGTTCTTATAGGATAGTAATCATGAGTTGCGGGTTAAGGTTGGTTTATGGCGAGACAGATTTTGCTGGAATTAGGTAAAATTTCAAACGAAGACGATTTTCCATACTCATTAGAAGAGTTCACATCGAAGATCGTCCCAGTATATCGTCAAGAGTAATTCACAATACAATATATTTCCCCATTTAATTAGCTATAACTAATACGTCTCATTTTCTTCAGTTTCCACTAGAATGTATTATTTATTCAAATCAAATTTTTAATTCATCTTACATTTTTGGAGTAAACATTTAAATACAAAAAGGTCAAAAGGTAACATGGCGTATACATTTGTGTTAAATATATAATAATCTAATGTGATTAAATTGATGAAAAATAAAGCAATTAAGTTAGGTACAATAATACTTTTATTAACTTTGTTGTCTCTAAACATTTCAGCCTTTACATCCCCATTTTACGAGCAAAAACAAACACTCACCAGCTTTGAATATTCAAAACCTACCGCATCGGCCCCAAACTCGTTTTATTCAGTCTGGGACACGACCCTTACAAGTTCAGGTTCCAGTAGTAGTAACCAAGTGCGTTTACCATTGGAATCGATTGGAGCATATAACTTTTTGGTGTTATGGGGGGATGGGAATAGTGATACAATCACAAGTTGGAATCAAGCTGCTGTTACACATACATATGCCTCAGCGGGGGTGTATACTATTGATATTACGGGGACAATCATAGGTTGGTTTTTTAATTATGGGGGAGATTGCTTAAAGTTAATTGAAATCCAACAATGGGGAGATTTACGATTAGGAAATTCGGGTAATTATTTTGAAGGCTGCAGTAATTTAGTTCACACAGCTACCGATAATTTAGATTTAACGGGAACGACCTATATGTATGCAGCATTTTCGGGTTGCGCAAGTCTTGGTAGTAGTGGTAATATGAACGGATGGGATGTTTCAGGTGTGACAACTATGCGATATATGTTCGAGGATGCTACTACGTTCAACCATCCTATCGGTAACTGGGATACCTCAAGCGTGACAGACATGCGCTGGTTGTTCTATGGTTGTCCATCGTTCAACCAGCCCATCGGCAGCTGGGATACCTCAAGCGTGACAGACATGTGGTGGATGTTCTATGGAGCTACATCGTTCAACCAGAACATCGATGGATGGGATGTCTCGAGCGTGACATCTACGCGATATATGTTCCGCTATGCTTCTGCATTTAACCAGCCTCTTAACAGCTGGGACGTCTCGAGCATGACAGACATGTTTCAAATGTTCCAAGGTGCTACTTCCTTTAACCAGCCTCTTGACAACTGGGACGTCTCAAGCGTGACAAATATGAATGATATGTTCTATGGGGCTTCTTCGTTCAATCGAAACCTTGACAGCTGGGATGTTTCGAGCGTGACAGACATGGGTCGTATGTTCGGAAGTTCTGGGTTCAATGGAGTTATCGGGAGTTGGGATGTCTCGAGTGTGACAGTTATGTATTATATGTTCTCGCATGCCTCTGCATTCAATCGACCTATTGGTAGTTGGGACGTCTCGAGCGTGACAAATATGAATGATATGTTCGACGAAGCTTCCTCGTTCAACCAACCCATCGGTAGCTGGGATGTTTCGAGCGTGACAGACATGGGCTATATATTCTATGGTGCTTCTTCGTTCAATCAACCCCTGGATAGCTGGGATATCTCAAGTTTGACAGACACATTTCGTATGTTCGACGATTCATCTTCATTCAACCAACCGCTCGGTAGCTGGGACGTTTCGAGAATAACAGATATGCGTTACATGTTCAATGGTGCTTCTTCGTTCAACCAACCACTTGGTAGTTGGAATGTTTCGAGTGTAACAACCATGAGCCAAATGCTAGCCGGAGTTACATTATCAGTTTCCAACTATGACGACTTATTATTAGGTTGGTCGCAATTATCTTTACAAAACGGAGTAAGTTTTAGCGGAGGTAATTCTATGTATAGTAGCGCTGCCACAGCTGCAAGACAATCCATCATTACTAACTTTTCTTGGACAATTACAGATGGCGGGCCTGCATTCCCAGGAACATTCACGCTTAGTTCCAACGCAGGAACTCCGGATAGTGATGGTGACTTTTCTCTCTACTGGGGTACATCGGCTAGAGCAGATATTTACTCAGTCTATCGCCATTCTAGCTACATCACGGAGATTAATGGAAGCTTGACTCTTCTGGACAGTGAGATCACATTGAATAATTTTTATTTAAGCGGATATTCGAATGGAACATATTATTTCATTGTTGTCGCTAATAACACCTATGGAGAAACCCTATCAAATTGTGAAGAAGTTACCGTAGCAATACTCAAATTCCCTCCTGAGGATTTCTTATTATCATCAACTGCGGGAAATCCCGATACCGATGGTACATTCGACTTAGACTGGGATTACTCAATAGGTGCAAATAATTACTCGGTTTATCGCCATTCTAGCTATATTACGGAGATTAATGGAAGCGTGACCCTTCTAGCAGATGAAATAACTGATTTTTCGCTTTCGTGCAGCGCCTATTCGAGTGGAACGTACTACTTTATCGTGGTTGCTCACAATAATGATGGGGATACACTTTCAAACTGTATTATAGTTACAGTGGAAAGAGAAGATACTCCTCAAAATGGCCCTATAAATGGAATTCCGGGTTTTAATATCGTGTTATTTTTTGCTGCTTTAGGAGTTTCTATTGCACTAATGGCTAAAAAAAAGTATGATATAAAATATCAAACCTAAATCCTATTTTTTTTAACTTTTTTAAATGTTAGTGAAATTTTAGAATCCCCAGTTTATCGCTAAGAGTAGTTCAAGTTTTGATAATTTCTTTTATTAATTAACTATAATTTAATTGAATAATTTTCTTCAGTTTTTTACACGAATTTGTTATTTCGTTTTTAACCTATGCATATCACATTTTTAATCAATCTAAGATTTGCATAAAATAGAGAAGTTTTATATTAAATGTGACAGTATGATGAAAAAAATAATTGCATTTGCTGGAAAAGGTGGTGTTGGTAAAACCACAAGCCTAGTTTTACTTTTAAAATATATTCTTGAAAAAAAAGAGGCACAAGATATCCTTGTTATTGATTCAGATCCAGATGCTAATGTTGCTGATGTAATTGGGGAAGAGGTAAAATTTTGCGACACAATAGGGGGAAAAATGAAAGTATTAAAAGATAAGATTCAGAGTCTGAAATTATCGCCCAACACACCAAAAGGTCAATTGATTGAGTCAGACGTTTATAACTGCTTAATAGAAATGGACGATTTCGATCTTCTAGAGATGGGAAGGCAAGAGGGAGAAGGTTGCTATTGTTTTATTAACGATGTTCTTAAAAGGGTAATCGATACGCTTTCTAATAATTACGACATAACCCTTTTAGACTCACCAGCAGGATTGGAACATTTTGCTCGTAAAACTGGTCGTGATGTCACTGACCTTGTAATTGTATCCGACGCTTCGAAAATGGGTATTCACACTATGAAACGAATTTTAGAAATAATAGCCGAATTAACGCTAAAATTTGAGCGGATATGGATCTTAGGAAATCGTTTCCCAGAGAATTTAAAGAACATTTTAGCGGAAGAAGTTGAAAATCTAAAGAATGACCGAGTTAAATTGCTTGGATTCATATCTAACAACGAGGAGATTAGTAAGATCAATATAACTGGTGGTAATTTAATTGATTTACCCGAAGAAAACTCTTCCTATCAAGAAGCAAAAGAGATTTTTGGTAATATAATTTAAATTTATTTTCTTATTTTATAAACGAGGTTTTCGCAGCTACTTTTTTATGTTTTATAATGAATTATCTTACTTTTTTCATAAAAGTATTAAATTTAGCGTCGATCTAACACGTCTTTTACAAAGTGAAATATTAATAAGTTAAAAAATTAAATAATTATAACTTAAATTATTTTAGAGTCTCTATAAAATGGGAGTTCTCTATAAATTTAGTTAGGGGATTTATAATGAGTGAAAACGAGAATAAAATTTCAACATCGAACATGCTTTCCTACGGAATGGCAGATTTACTATGGCTAGTCTTTAACGGAATTTTCGGAGGTTTATTCTTTATATTCTGGGAAGTTGTCGTGGGTTTAGATATTTTGATAATAACTCTTGCCTATACCATATTCGCAGTCTGGAATATAATTAACGATCCTATAGTTGGATATCTTGTAGATCGTCCGAGAAAATTCTGGAGTAGACTTGGCAAAAGATACCCGTGGTTTATAATTGGAGGTATACCAGCAATCCTATTTCTTGCCATTATATTTAGTCCACCTTATTTAGATCCGGTGGATGCCGCCTGGATTTATTTTGCTTGGGTATTAATATCGTTGTGTCTTTACGAATTATTTTATACCATATCACAATTGAACCATGGTGCTTTATTTCCAGACAAGTTCCGCTCAGATAGCAATAGAAGGAAAGGTGGTTTCTGGCGAATGCTTTTAGGTATTCTCGGGACTGCAATTGGATTTATTGTACCTCCACTTCTCATTAAAATTGATAACGCTTCCTCATTTGCTAGCATGGCTTGGATTTTTGTAATAGTTAACCTTGTAATTTTCGCATCCTCTATTCCAGGACATCGAGAGAGTAAAGATTTGAGGGATCGTTACGTTAAAGAGCAAGAAACGAGAGAATCTATCTCATTTTTCCACGCATTGAAAATCGTCGTAGGCCATAAGAATTTTATGGCAGTAATTTTTGTGTTTTTGATGGATGGAATAATAGGAGCTAGTCTTACTGCATCAATCCAATATGTTAATAAATATATTCTCGAGGAACCAGAGGGTTCAGCAATATTGATACTTGCACCATTTATCCTTGCAGTGATCCTTTCACTATTTCCTTGGTTGCTATTATCTCAGAAAATGAAAAATAATCGGAAAATGTTGATACTTGGTGTATTCTTGAACACAATCGGATTATTACCGTTTTTGTTTGCTCAAGATACAATTGGCTTTATTATAGCAGCAGCAATATTAGGTATTGGAGGGGGGGCACTTAGGATTGGATCTAACCCTGTTTTAGCGGATGCGATTGATGAAGCCGTTGCTGATTCTGGAAAACACATTGAAGGGAGTTTTATGGGTGTTTACACGTTTTTCATCCGGTTTTCGCTAATTGCTCAAGGTTGGATATTTGCAATTGCTCATTTATTAACCGGTTTCGATTCTAACTCAGCAACCCAATCAGAACTAGCCAAGTTTGGAATAATTATGCATACTGCTTTAATACCAATGATCCTGACCCTCATTGCTCTTGTCGTTTTTGTGTTTGTCTACGATCTAAAACCTGAAAAAACGAGGGAGATACAAGAGAAGTTGAAAGAAATGAATTTATGATTAACTTTTTTTTATTTTTTTATTTTTTAAAGAAAATCGCTCAGTTTCTTATTACGAAAATGTTTTTCTACTCCATTTCT
>JAGXNP010000135.1 GCA_019894885.1 Promethearchaeota archaeon
CTATAGGGTAAGTTGATCATGTGTTACTGAGCAGTTTGCCATGGGAACTTTGGGTATCCCATTCAACTCGCATGGCTTATCCTCACCCAAATAGCAGTCGGGTCCGGCAGGATCAACCGGAATTAATTATTTGTCGCAATAACATTGTTATTACTTAATTTTGGAATTATCTCAAAACTCACTTACTTTAAGGTTCTTAATTAAGCTTCCTTCAGTTATAACTGATTAAATTATAACTACATTTTTTATATCGCATCAATGAATTAACTTTTCATCTAACGGTATCGTACCGTAATCCAAGCTCACACCGGTAGAGATGCGAATTGTTATACTATTATATAAGTAAGATTCATTTTAAATTTTTTCATTTTTCTGGTTTTTCGAAGCATTCTTCACAAATAATCGTAGTTTAAAAATCTTTGTTGAGACTAAAAAGTACTAAAATAAGAAAGGAGCTGACCGAAATATGATGGATTTAAAGGAAAAAATTGGTATTCATCTTGATCAAATTAAACAACTGAAAGGAGTAGAAAATGCAGTTTTAACTCAAAGAGACGGAAATCCAATTCAATCCGCGGGAGTGTGGTTTTCAAAGGATGAGATTTTCAATGTTAGTTCTGCAACCAGCGCTATATTTAATGTAGGAATACATCTACATCCAAATGATTTAAAATACATTTTAATAGAAGGTAAAAAAGCAAAAATTTTAATCGCTCCTCTCAATAGTCCAATCCATTATTCTTTAAATAGAATTCTACAACAACAGGGGATAATCGATAATAAGCACGAATTTTTTATTGCTATTACTGCACAGCCTAACACTAATTTAGGGGGTATTTTTCTACAAACCAACGAATGCTTAAAAAAGATAAAAACTACATTAATTACTTCTGGTGAATCGTTTAAGCCTCCTTTAGTTCAGTTTGATGATCATCGGATTCAAAGCATAATTGAGGGTTTTGATGTGAAAGAGAATGAGAATGTAAACTTTAGAGTATCCTCATTTTCATTAAATCTTTCAGAAAGTATCTCAATGGAACTAAGAAAAGTTTTGAATAACTTCTCTATTACGATTCCAGATTTAAAATTTGCTTACATTACAATAGAGGGGGGATTTATAGCTTCTAAAATTTTAAAACAAACAGAGAATAAGGAAGATGATTTAGATAATATCTCCGCGATGAGTTATTCTCTTTTTCAAACTGCAAATCGATGTGCGTGGTTACTAAAAAAGATGAATGCAGATAGTATATTATTAGATTGTGAAAATAAATTTCAATTTATTCACGGTTTGGGAAAGGCCATATTTAGTACTGAGATAGGAAAATCCAGACAAAAATTGGGCTTAATAAGGCTAATTCTTCCTCAATTTTCGACAAAAATACGTAATCTCATCAAACAAGCGTCTGAAATTCAGAATCAGAATGTTTTTGATATTAAGAGTATGCTAGGGGAATTAGTTATTAAATGATTAGGTGAAAAAATGAGTGTCTTTAAATTCCTTGAAAGGCTAAAAGCACCAGATACATCATTAATTCTTTATAGCTTGCTAAATAGAATACCAATAATTGTATATGGTGATGAAGCGGAAGAAGTTAATAATCTTATAATAGATCTATCTGACCTGATTCATTTCCGCAAAGAATTAGTATTCTACACTGATTTTATTTCGGATGCTGAATATACAAATTTAATTATGAATGAAAATATCGATTATAACTCACAACGAACGCATATAAGATGTCCTACGACTGTTGCACTTAAAGCTTTAAACCAATTTGAAAGCTTTAATTCTTGGTTAATTGGAATTGAAATACCAGAGCAAAAGGAAAGAATTCAACAGTTTATTAACAGCGTTAAAAAGAAAATTAATCGTTTCTTAAGTATTAGTTTCTTTTCAAATTCAGTTTCAATAGATTTTATTGGGTTAAATTGGAAGTTACTCGATCTTACTTTTGAAAAAGAGGTATTACAAAAAATATCTCAAGATACTGAAAAATCTATAATAAAAATGACGCGGGTTCTTTTTGAGAAAGTTAAATCAGAAGATATAGATCAAGATTTACTTAGGACATTATTGGATTTTGATGTCGAAAAAGAGGAATTGAAGCGTAATATTTTTAAAAAGGAGATACAAAATTTTTATTCTGGGTCTAAGAGAGCTTTTTTTATTTTCTCTAGGTTAAATTTATTAAATAATATTGAAATTAATACCAAAATTGGGAGTAAAACGCTTATGGAAACAATAGATTATGATTATGCACATATAGAGAGAATAATATCATTTATATGTAAAGAATGGGGAGAAGATTTTTCTTCATTAATTGAGAATGGGAAAAAAGTTAATGCTCTAGATAGTATGCAATCCTTGTGGGGGTGACTAGAAGTGATATATGATTATGAGAATAAAATATTACAAGTAAAAATCGTTTATTATGGCCCCGCAATGTCAGGAAAAACGACCTCAATAAAACACTTATTCTCTTATTTTAATAAGGAAGATACATTAAATTCAATTGATAGCACTGTTGGTAGAACTCTGCTCTTTGATTTTGGTGTGTTGCAGTTTAAAGGCTCTGAATGGAGCTTAAAATTTTTAATATATTCTGCTACTGGACAAGATTTTTATGCTAGCACCAGACCAGCAACTTTGAATGGAGTAGATGCAGTGATTTTTATTGTTGATTCACGAAACCATTGTTTAAATCGCAATATAAGATCGTGGAATGAGCTTAAAACAATGTTCAGAAATGAATTATATAATTTACCAATGGTGATTTCATTAAATAAATCTGATTTTGAATCGAAGCAAGAAATAAAGGATCATGAATTTATAAAGAAAATAAATATAAATCAATTTAAATACATTTCTGCTAATAGAACGGTTGCAACTGAAGGAAAAGGGATATTAGATGCATTTAATCGCGTTATAACATTCATATTTCCAGAATTAACATTAAAAATGAGTATAACAAATTAGGTTTTTTTATTACTAAATTTTTTCATACATGTTTTTAGAAAGTCTTTTAATAAATCCTTTTTTGTGAAATTGTTTTAACAAATTTCGAATTTTTCTAACTTCCTGCGCATCTACACCTAGTATACTTATTAACTGAAATATTGAAAATTGTTTTGACAGTTGTTCCTTGATGTTATTATATACTCCCATTTCTATTTACTCAAAAGGTAATATTCTTTAGTATTATATAAAATGATCAAGAATTTATATAAATTATTAAACTAAGACAAATCGAAATTTAGAATTTATTGGTTTTTATAATCCTCAATGTAACTATAATATTTCATTCCTATTTTTTATAGGTCATGTATATTAGTTATTTTCATAGAATTTTTATAACCGTAGGGAACTCCTAATAATTAATGAATTTTATTTTCTTTATTCACATAAGTTCTTTAAAGGTTATTATTAATATATTCAATAACCCTATACCCCTCGTAGCAATCAAGTATTGCCTATCTTAAAGAGATTTAGAATCATTAAAATATTGTAATAAATATATCATCGTCGAAATGGTTATAAATCTATAAGAAAGTTTAAAACTTTGGGATATCTCTACTGAAATTATCACCAACTGGTGCTTTTCCATCCCCATATATCTGATATAATCCAGTTCTTCTCGCGCATTCAGTGAAACTTCTATAGACATCCAATTTCTTCTCGTATAATGCACAAGTTTTATAAATTATAGGATTCCATATATACAACTCGTGATCTGGTTCATACCAGAGCTTTTCTTCTTTGAGAACTTGCTTAAAATCTTCTTCTCCTATAGTTTCATTAAGATCTTGCTTATTTAGCATAGTTATAAGCGGAATTTCTTTAATTAACCTACCCCTAGTAATATTTTTTAATTCCTTTAAAGATTCAATATTATCTTCAAAGAAGTGAGTTTGCGAATCAACTACGAAAATCACCCCATCAGTACCCTTGAAAATCTTTTTTCTTAATGGAGAGAATCTACTTTGCCCAGCAACAGTATAAACGTGGTAGTATACTTTGTTCTGTTTAGTTGATTGAAAAATTCCACGATCAAAATATAAAGTAGACCCGCTCGCCATCGATATTTTAGTTAGATTTCCAGTTGGAGTAATATCTTTTTTTTGTTCTTTTGTAAGTCGGTATAATGTGTCTACTATCGTTGTTTTTCCAGAGCCTCCCATGCCCCAGTAAAGAATTTTTATATAAATATTATGATCTGCAGTCCAACGAACCATAGAAAGAACCTCATTAATCTAATACTATTTTATTGACCGTTAAATACATTTTTATTACTATATATCTCTCTCTGGTCTTTATTAAATAATATTGTTAAATATTAATATAATTAAGCATTTATAACTTTATTTTAGTTTTCATTTCTCAAGCATATAGGAGAATGATTTTGCGGCTTTTTTTGTCTTTAAAAGTAAATTTGATCGAAATACTCTAATAAAAGATTTTCGTTTACAAATTTTAATTGCTCAGCACGAAAGGTCCTAGATACTCGCAAAATATTTCCCTTGCCTAATATTGTAGTTACACCATAATATGATTTCATTGTATAATTTTCCGCTATAATTTTCTCTTGCAATAAGGTTAATAATATCAGAATACATTATTTCTCTCTTTCCTTTAATAACTAGATTGATTTTTTTAAAAATTTTTTCCAGTAAATCAAGATGGGATGAAGAAATATCTATTTTCCTTTTACAAATTCTTTGAATTTGATTCATTTTAATTTCTCCTTTGTTGATATTTTAATTCAGGAGATCTATATCTCATTAAATTATACTTCGAATTGAAGGATAAAAATGGCTTTTTTTTTTAATTCCAATTATCTCTCAGTCTGGCTTTAAAATGATTTTATGAACTCTGATGAAAAATTATTCTACTTAAAGTGACAAGCAATCTACAAAATTGAGATAAAAGCCTGATTTATTTAGTACTTTATATTCCTTGTCTTTTAGGTGATAGAATGGAAATTAATACAAAAGAAAGTATAGTAGAAGAAAAATGCTCTGAATGTGGTGGTCCAGTGATGACGAATTCTTACGAAATAACATGTAAGGATTGTGGGTTAGTATTAGATAACTTATATAAAGAGTCGTCATATATTTTTAACAACATCAATACCAAGAGTAATTTGAATAAACAGTATGTTGCTTTAGGAGAAAGAACTGACTATATTGGGGGATTAGGGACTTTTATTGACTATGAGAATTCAAAATATTTAAAAGATAAAACAGGTAAGTTATTACCCCCAGATGAGCAAAAACTGTATAGAAGATTAAAAAAAAACTATTCACAATTTTTAAGAATTAAAAACCATGAAACTGAATATAGGATTTTTAATATATTAAACAAAATCTCAATCTATTTAAACTTGAATAAGAATATCAGAAATAACGCGGCATATTACTATAAAAAAATAATTAAGTATGAAGAGAGCGTTATCAATAATATCTCCTTGATTGCTTTTTGCATATTCTATTCAGTTCGTAAAGAGTATCATAATGCTCCAATTACAATTAACGAAATTTCAAATGCGTTTCAAAGTTTTGGGCACCGAGTTAATCCAAGATTGATTTTAAGAGACGGAATAAGGTATAAAAATCATTTAAATAATGATACGATACCTCATACCAGTGAGGATTACTTAAATAGATTGATCGATAACATTATAAATCATAAAGATTTAGAGATGAGGTTAGCAAAAAAAGGTAGTGTTTGGTCCAAAGAAGATTATAAGTGTAGGCTGACTAGTAAATGCAGATCGATTTTAGCAAGTTTAAATAAATGGGAGCGTGGCGGACGTAACCCTTTTATTTTAACTGGAGCTATTATCTATCTAGCTGATAAATTGCTATCGAAGGAATTCAATCAAAAAACCATCTTAACTCAAAAATTAATTTCATTAGCAACGAACATAGCTGAATATTCTATTAGAGACCATTATGTTAATTTACTTAAACCAATTTTCATACAAAAGGAATGCTAATTTCGTTTGCCTTGTGTTGGGCGAAAATATTATAAATTACGACTGAATAACGTTATCGTTATTCATTATAAATGTTTTTTTTAATTAAGTTTAAAATTAATTTAAGTTTTAATAAAATAATAAATTTTAATAATAAGTCTGCTTCTGTAGTGTAGTTCGGCCAAACTTTCTTATGAAAGAAAGGGTTTGGCATGCGAGGCTCTCACCCTCGTGACCCGGGTTCAAATCCCGGCAGAAGCATTAATGTGAGATAATTTATATTTAAGTTCCTATGACAACTTAAAACTCTTAAGCTTTTCAAGAATATTCAAAAGATTAAGTATAAGTTCTAAGTATTCATTAATAACATGTAATTGAGTTTCATTTTCTAGTCTATGAGCAATCCAATTAATCTTTTCAATAAGAACAGAATTTATTTCACTGTCTAAATTTGTAATTTCGAGCGGATTATTTACAGTTGGTTTAATATCTACATCATTCTTATTAGAGTCTTTATCAACTAATAATACTTCCCTATTACATATAGCACAAAAATTAGTTCCACTTTTATTTTGAAAAATTGGATTATTACAGATAGGACAAGATAAGCTTAACATTTTATGACCCGATTTTAAAAGATCTGCCATAATTCTTGCATCTTCTTTAATAAGGACCACTTGATTACTTCACTATTTTAGTTTTATAAATTCAATTTTTAGGATTGCTCTCGAACTTTTATCTTCATTAAGGTAACAATATATCCTGAAATTCGATTTCTAAGATGTTTTGAATCTACTTTAGAATATTTATCTAATAATATCTTGTTTCTTTCAAAATCTGTAGTGAATACATTTGGATATTTACTTGTTAATTCTTTTGAGACTTTCTTTATCAAAAGGGTTCTGACTTTTCCCACTTTCGTTCAACAATAACATATTTCTTAGTTTTGAATTTAAATCTTTTACAAAATAAATGTTTTTTGGAATTATCTGAGTTTTTATATTTTAATATATAAAATTGATGTGAAAAAAAAAAATAAAGCGTTTCTTTTCCTAAATTTTTTATTAGGAATAATGATTATTCCCAAATCGGCATTAGGATTTTCATGCAGC
Organism: Promethearchaeota archaeon; assembly: GCA_019894885.1. Taxonomy (GTDB): domain Archaea; phylum Asgardarchaeota; class Lokiarchaeia; order Sigyniarchaeales; family SOKP01; genus SOKP01. The sequence continues at coordinate 7,091 of JAGXNP010000135.1, forward strand.
AATATTTTGCTAGCAACCGATAAAAATGCATATAATAATAATGAGAATATTTATCTAAATGGATCCTGGGAATTATATTACGACTCAGGGTTCGAAATTTCCTATGTTCAAATTCAGATTACTAATATTTTTGATAATAACCTTTGGAATTCTTCCAATTATTACACAATCGGTATTTCACAGAAAAATTGGACGATTAATATTCAATTCTTAAACTTAACGCTTACAAATAATTCCTGTAGAATTTTCATAAAACTGTTTAATTACTACGAAAATTTCAATTCTAACGATGTTATAGCAACATATAAAGAAATTATATCAATTAATATTACTAAACGAGATTTTGATTGTGAATTAACCAATTTTAAAAGTGATTTAATATATGGAGAATCTAATTTGTTTAATGCCAAATTCTACAGTGGAAATACGAGTTATTGTTTAGTAAATGAAACGCTGCAATGCTTAATACGGAATAATGACGAGATTATCTATCAAACTAATTTCACAACAGATAACGATGGAATGCTTTCATTCAACATTTCAACGGTTAAGCATTTAGGTTTAGGAAGAAATAATATATCATTTATTATTAAAAATAACCCGTACTATTTGGATAGAACATTCTCGTACGAAGTATACGTGAACAAAATACCTGTTTATGGAGAAATTACTAATTTTGTAAATAGTACAGAAGAAGGTAGCTTGATTAAAATTCAGTTATTTTACTATTATTTTAACACAAGTAAAAAACCGCTTGAAAATGAGAATTTAAAGATTATTATTTATAGTAATTCAACCCTCGAATACGAGGAGGTGTTAAAGACTAATCAAACGGGATTTGTTAATATCAATATATTACCATCTACTTTCAACTTTGAAGAGGGTGACAAAATGTTTTATGTAGATGTGGATGTTATATTTAACGGGACTATTTATTTGGAGAACAGAACGGTGTCTCTATCCTTTCAAATTTATAATTTTCAATATCACGGAAATTATAGCTCGTTCTATTTTGTTAATATTTGTCTCCTTTCAATTTTAACTATTCTTTTTACATCAATTGGCTTAAAAGTATATAAGTACAAAAAGGCGGGTTTTAAATTAATTAGGGATATCACATTCAAATTTTAAAGCAAAAATCGAATAGGGAATCATAGAATTAACTTTTACAATGCAATTACAAGGATGCAATTTTCCATCCGACAAAAAAGAATAACGCTTTTAATTGAAGCAAAGCAGCGATAATTATTAATATCACGAACCATTGCATACTCTCCACAGAGGAACTTAAGAATTAAAATGGTTAATAATTCATTATATTAATAAAAAATTAGTACTCTGTATTTTATTATATATTATGATTTTCTAACTTCTAATATCATTCTATCAAATATCCTCGATGACAATAGATTACTTTAAAGATTTATTAAAAAAACCATCGTTGTTCAAAAACGAAAGTAAACTCGATAACAATTATGTTCCTAAAAGACTACCACATCGAGATAAAGAGTTGTCACTGCTATCTCAACTATTTTTAGTGCTCGTAACGAATCCGAATTCAATTTCACGAAAAATATTAATAATTGGGAAAACTGGAATTGGAAAAACAGCTACAATTAAACTCTTTGGAGAAATGCTAGTAAATGCAGCTCAAAAGAGATCAGGAGATATTAAGTATGTTCATATTAATTGTCGGAAAGAAAGGACTAGCTATAAAGTGTTAATCAAAATAGTTCGTGCAC
>JAGXNP010000136.1 GCA_019894885.1 Promethearchaeota archaeon
ACTTGTTTATGAAATACAAGTGTCATTAGGTAGAAAGTACCAAGTAAAATTAATCGCCTGCTTAATGGAAAACTGCATTCGGGTATATTTTTAATTAGGCAAGGTCTTTTTTCCAGGACAATTGAAAATGCCCCTGATTTTTCCAAGTTTTTTGCATCGATAATCAGCTTTTTTGCGGCTTCTATCGTTTTCCCTTGAACTAAAAATCCTCCAAACTCATATATAGCCTGAGGAGTAAGTCCTATGTGCCCCATGACTTGAATATCAGCATCAATCATCGCTTCTACTGTGGGACAAATTTTCGTGCCCCCCTCAACTTTCACGGCTTCAGCTCCACCTTCCTGAATGAACCTTCCCGCATTCCTAACTCCTTCGGGGATGGTAATTTTATACGATAAAAATGGCATATCTGCTACTATCATTGCATTTGAAACTCCACGAGACACGGCTTTTGTATGGTGAATCATTTCTTCCATTGTAACTGCCAAAGTATTTTTATATCCAAGAATTACCATAGAAAGAGAATCGCCTACGAGAATTAAATCAATTCCACATTCGTCAACGATCTTAGCAAACGAATAGTCGTAAGAAGTGATAGTTATTATTTTTTCTCCTTTTTTTTTCTTCTCAATTATTTTTTGAGCAGTCATTTTTTGTAAGGCCATATATAAAGTAAGGTTATACCTCAGAAAAAGGTTTTGCTTGTTTCGAAGATATTTATTCAATTAAATTACAAATCTCGTTTAAATTTTTGATTTTTACGCGAAAACCAACAAATAAGAAAGTTCAAGTTTTATCAATAAGATTTTTTAAGAAATAAATCATTAAATAATTCTAATAAAATTAACTAGGAAAAGATATTTATGGATGCTAAAGATATAGATTACTACGCTCTAGGGTTCGAATTTATTGAAACGAAGACCATGTTTGTTTCAAATTACAAAGACGGTGGATGGGACGAAGGTGTATTAGTACCTTTTGGTAACTTCGAGATTTCTCCTGCAGCGTGCATATTAAACTATGGACAAGGAATTTTCGAAGGGATGAAAGCATTAAAGACGAAAAGGGGCGATCATGTTCTTTTTAGACCAAAGGAGAACGCAAAGAGATTCAACGATAGTGCTAGTAGATTGCTCATGCCCAAATATGACGTTGATGGTTTTGTTTCTGCTGTAAAAAAAGTAGTGAAGGCTAATGAGGATTATGTACCACCTTATGATAGTGGTGGAGCTCTTTACATTCGCCCTATAATGATTGGAACGGGTCCTATAGTCGGAGTAAAACCCGCGAACGAGTATAAAATGATTATCTTTACCGTCCCAGTAGGCCCTTATTTTCCAGAAGGTTTTAAAGGTATAGATTTAGAAATCACGAAGAAATACACAAGAGCAGCCCCAGGAGGAACGGGTTCGAGCAAAACGTGTTGCAATTATGCTGGTTCTATGCTACCCGCCAAGGAAACTAAGGAAAGAGGTTTTGCGCAAGTTATTTTTTTAGATGCTGTTCATAAAGAATATATTGATGAGGTTGGAACTGCGAACTTCTTTGCTGTGATTGACGGAGTCTTAGTAACACCGAAAACTGCTGGCACAATTTTACCGGGAATCACACGAAAATCAATATTAGAACTAGCTTCAAAAAAAATTGGAATGAAAATAGAAGAAAGAGACATTTCTTACAAAGAGCTTTTTGAAATATCTTGTACCGAAGCTTTTTGCTCGGGAACTGCTGCTGTTGTTACTCCAATTAAATCAATTGTTCTCGAGGAAAAAAAGCGGATTTTTAGCGAAGGGGAACCGGGAGAAATTACTCGAAAGGGATACGAACTGCTCACTGGCATTCAGCGTTTGGATATAGACGACGAGTTTGGATGGGTTGAGAAAATTTAGAGAATTAAAATAGTTTTATTTCTAATTAAAGGCATAGATTTCCAATTAATATTTCAAATGCGTTTTTTATGTTTTCTCCAGTCTTTGAAGATATTTTAAGGTAAGTAATAATATTTTCGTACTCATTTACAATATCAAGGATGTAATTGTCTATTGTCTGGGTATCAGATGGCGTGAAAAGATCATTTTTTGTTCCTATTAATAAGATAGGAAGGTTTCCAAAAGCTTCAAAAGTTTTTATCCAATCGTACACATTTTCAATGGTGTTAATCCGTGTTAAGTCAAAAAGAATAACGGCTGCGATAGAACCGTCAACGAAATCATCTAGAAGTTTTCTAAACTGAGTTTGACCAGCAAAGTCCCATATTATAAAATTAAATTCAATTCCATTGACCGTGATGTTTTTCGAATAAAAACCAACACCTTTGGTTAGTTCGTTATCTTCGTTAAAGCTATCGTGGACTAGTCGGTTTAAAAACGAGGTTTTTCCTACCCCTCCGTCTCCTGACACAATAACTTTTACTGTTTTCATGTTATTCAATGTTAACGGTGCTAATATAAATTAAAAATATAATTTATGATAGTGAATTGTGTAATATTAACATGTAAAAAAATATTCTTAATATCAGGCACTCTATAGCGTTTTACAAAAAAGTCGTTTAAGTTGTACCCTAAACTTGTTATGCTCCTAAAAAGCCAATTAAAATCTTATAGGAGTCTTTGAAAGGAAAACAATTTAAAGTTTTTCTAGATGGTGAGTGTATTTATATTTCTTCTCTGAGTTTTTGGATTTTTTTTTTAAATTTTCTTATTCTGGGATCTAAGACATTGTATACTTTGAATCCATCGAGAATTTTTAACGCTTGTTGGTAATAATTGATGCTATTGATAAAATCGCCGTTTTTTTCAGCGTGTTCTGCTTTTTCTATATTAAAATCAAGCTCGATGTATTTGGATTTACTTTCGAGGTTAAAAATCTTAAGCGATATCTTCGTTATTTCTTCTTTTAAATTTAGTTCCTTAGCAATCAATAGCGCTCTATTATATTCATTTAGGGTCACATGAAATTTAGAATCTTTTGCTGCAGCTCGAGCTCTTTTCATAATCTCTCTTATCAATCTGCGTGCTGAATCCTCGTCCATAGTTTTTAACTGCTCTTTTAAATCCTCCAGATCGGTTTTTTTATCAATCATTGGAGATATTAAACTTGATTTTATCATTTTATTATGATCTGCGGTCTGCTCTGATTCGATATTATTTGCAATTGTTTCTATAGATGTTGGAGATATAATTTTACGCTCTAATAGCTGATAGAGTTCATAAAGAATAACTTCATCCTTAATAGCTGCAATTTTTTTTAGCCTGATGAGCATGTTATTTATGAAAAAAAAGGGCTTTATAGCTAACAATTCTTTTGCAAGGTTGTATATAGCTTTCTGAACTAAATTTCTTTTTACTTTATCTAATTCATATGGGGGTATCGAATGAGCTAAGGTCATTGGAAACATAAGGTAAATGTTAAAAAACTCAACGATGTAATCTATCATGTCTTGAAAATCAAAGTAAAGACCTTTTTCTCGAAAGTCTATAAGTTCCTCTTTAAACTGAGGTTCAAAATCTTCTAAGAACTGAAATACTTGATTTCTTAGTTTAATGGATGCTTTATGGTCGAGAATTAAACAAACTCTGATAATAGCTCCATCTTTAAGCAGAATATTAAACTTCTTATACTGAAATTCGTAGAATTGATACTCGATCGAAGGGACGACGTTTTTATTTGAAACCCCGCTAGATTCTGAAAAAGTTATGTTAGCTTGAATAAATCCACTCAATAAATTCGCATCAATATCGACACCTGAGACCGCGTAATTGAATAAAGTAAGCCCTGAACGCTTATCCATCAACATAATATGTTTGATATTCAAAACATCTAAAAATTTCTTCCAAATGGTTTCTCTTTTTAATTTAAGCTGTTTATCGACAGAATCAATTTTAATAATCTCTACTGTTCTGTCAAATTCAAATCCTAAATCCAGCAATCGCTTTTTAATACAATCCCTACAAGATTGCGCTTCCTTTGTGCAATTATCCTTGGTTTGTCCGCAATTATATCCTAAACCATTAATCTTAAAATAAACCATAAAAACTCGGATCCTAAACGAGTAACTGAATTACAGAATAATTTTTTGTATCTAAAAAACTTCTTATTTCAAAAATAATGCAACTTCTTATTCTTAAAATTAAGTTTTACATTAATAAAAAAAGAAGAGGGTTTATAAAACCAATTTATAAAATAATGATTAGATTAAATTGTTATTTTAAAATACATTGAAAATTGATGCAGTTTTCAATTAAAAAAATGGGATTTTAAAATGGAAGATAAAAAGAAAAAGTTTCTGTACAGCGTTCTAACCGTAAGTATTGCTTTAATCGCGGTCTTCGTATTGTTGTTTTCTGTATATGGGCCAATTTTAGCTGCCACTATATTTGATAATGATATTGGTTTAATTGCGATAACGAGTAGAATTTTGATCTTAGGTATTATGTCGTTCTTTCTCTATCGTAAATGGTTAAGGCAAGAAGCCATTTATATTTCAGATGCTTATTTCTTATTTGCATCGTTTTTTGGAATATTTACATGGGCAAAGGTTTACGATATTTTCTATAATTCTGCGGTAATTTCAGGCGTGTTTGATACCGGGTTCATTTTATTGTTGGTAAAAATCAGGTTTTTTATAATAATCGCAAATTTGATGCCAATATTGTATATTGGTCTAGATGCGATTCTTGTATACATTAATATGAACACAAATAAAGAGATGAAGAAAAAGCAATTTAACAAGATGAGGTTGAGGATTATTTTAATTTTTGTGCTGATAACAGTATCAGTAATAGTTTTAGCCCCAACCTTAGACTTCCTTAATCTTGTTTTTCCTTTCATGACAATTGTCATCTTTGTTGCCATTGCGTTTATGTTTTTATTTATGTACAAAAATAAGCGACTCTCTCAAGCAAATGGGTTAATAATTGGAATAGCGTTTATATGCTTTATAGCTTCAAATTTAATCAGGACGATTCTCATTTCTACTAATCTTTATTATAGTACAATCGCTGAAATTATCGATATAGGAGTAAACCTACTTATGTTTATAGGATTCATAACGAAACCTAAATATGCTAGATGATAGTGCTTTTTACGATCTAAACAGAAGTATTCTTGACTGCTTATTTAGAATAAAAGTTTTTTTCTTGATTTTTTTTTTACATTCTCTGAATAATTTTCGAGCTTTAAAAAGATTAATTTAAAAAGATAAGTAGTTAAACCATTTGGTGGTGTTAATGAAGATTCATAAAAATTGGAAAATATTTGCTTCACTGTTCATAGTATTCGGTCCCGCTCAATATATTATTTTAACCGCAGTAGCTATGCTATTTTACGCCGGGGGGACCCTTATCAATCCCTTTAGTCCAGGATATTATTTTTGGGGTAATTTTTTTAGCGATTTAGGTCGAGTCATCGCACTTTCAGGTGCTCCTAACAATATTTCGTTCGTAATATTTACGATTACTGCGTTAATTCTAAGTATTTCGTTTATACCTTTTGCTTTTGCAATTACATCGTTTTTCAAAAGCGATAGAAAGTTATACTTAGTAGTAAGAATTGGTTCGTTTGTTTGTCTTAGTTCAGTAATTTTTATGATTGGTACGATACTCACTCCATGGGATATATTTGCAAAAACTCATCTAATTTTCGCTAATTTGTTCAATATTACCGGCGTTTTAGGAATTATCTTTTTTGCTATCGCAGTTCTTTACAGCAAGGATTATCCTAACCAGTATGCGTTCGTTTATATTGCCCTAATAATCGTCGGAATTACTTACACTATTGTTTTAATAAGCTTACCAAAATCTATCACTTTAGATGGGCTAATTATACAAGCTTCCATGCAAAAAATATCTCAATATTCTTTTCTAATCTGCTTTTTGATTCAAGGATATGGAGCCTGGAAGCTACAAAAATATAAAATAAGATTATAGATAACGTATTTCAGTCATTTAAATTGATATTAGTGGAGTAGAGATGTCTTTCTTTTTTAATTCGTGAATTTTGAATTTTGTTTTACTTACGAAAGTTAAGACAAATTCATATTCTTTGATTTCTGTACTAAAATACTAAAATTTTTAACCATCTCTTCTAAGCAGGGGAAATTAGGTAGATGATGCGTAGCTAATTTTTGGGAGATTCTCCCCACTTCCTTTGCCTCACCAATTAACCAAAAGAATATTGGTTTTGAAGATTGTTTTGCGTTGGCTATGATATCATCCACATTATTCATTGCTTTAAATTGTCGAGAGCAAAACATCATGTTGAAGATACCTTCAATGTTGGGGTCTTTCAATAAAGCTTTATACACTCGAGATATTACAACCTCAGGTTTTACATTATTCATCATCGCTTTTTCCATTGCAGGCCATATATCTACAAATGCAAAGTTATTTGGAGGCATCCACTCGGGAAACACTTCGACGAGAGCAGCGTAGGTTTTCTCATCAAGAACAGGAAATTTTAAACCATATTTCACCGTAAGATCCGTTGTAATCGTTCCTGCACCTCCGGAGCCCGCCACAAATGAAGCGTTACCCTTTTTAGGGAGCTCTTTACCTGACAAGTACATTAACGAGAATGTGCGGGCATATTGAAATAACTCGTAAAAATTGTTGGCATGGATTACTCCTGATTGTTTTACGATCCCGTCAATTAAGTTTGAATTTTCTGCTAAAGAACCCGTGTGACTCCTAGTTGCTTTTTGACCTTGAGGAGTAACTCCACCTCTAAGCAGAAGAATAGTCTTATTCGGCATAGACCTAGTTTTTTTGCATAGTTCAATAAATTTTCTTGAGTCTTTAAACGATTCTAAGTATATTGCTATAACATTTACTGTATCGTCTTTTATTAAATATTCCAGAAATTCAATTTCACTCAAATCCATTTTGTTTCCGATTGAACAAGCATATCGAAATCCTAGATTCGGATATTTCGTCATTATATGCATTAAATAACCGCCATTTAGCATCCCAGATTGACTAATTAACGCAATATTACCTCTCTTATAGGTAGAAAAAACACCAAATCCAGAAAAAAAACCTTCCTTTTCTTTACTATCGCTGTCTCCATTGATTGTGCTAAGGCCCATACAATTAGGACCAACAATCCTTAATTTAGTAAAATTGTCTGTTATCTCAACTATTTTTTCTTTTAATTCAAGACCTTTCTCTCCTACTTCTTCGAAACCCGATGCTTCAATTATTGCTCCTTTTACTCCTTTTTTCACGCAATCCTTTAAGATGTCTGGAATAAGTCGATTTGGAACGTAAAATATTGCAATGTCAACCTCGTCCTCGATTTCTAAAATACTCCTTTTAAATTCTATATCGTAGAGCTTTCCTTCCGCATTAGGGTTTACAAGATGAACTCTACCTTTGAAATTATTAGTAATAAGGTTGGTAGCAATCCGGAATCCGCCTTTTGTTAATTTTTTTGAAGCGCCAATAACAGCTACGGACTTAGGGTGTAAGAATACATCGATTATGTTGTCACTTTCCATTTTCATGCAAACTTTCGTTTATTTTTAAGGATTTAATCTAATAAAACAACTTTACGAGATTGATATGATAAAGGGTAACTAACTACGCTAGAAAAAGTATGAATTAAGTTAAATTATTCGAAATAAGATAATTACGTTCCTTTTGGTAAAAATTATAGAAAACTCTCATAGTCATTGTATTTATATCTTAAGCAGATCACATCAATAGTATTATGCATAATATCAGCTGGGATAATTATCGTCATCCTAAATTTCTACAATCTTTAAAACTAACATTAAACGAGTTAAACATTGTGAATCTATTTTTAAAAAGACCAAATTTCAGAATTGATACAAATCAAGAACAAATTCAGGAATTAACCTTAATTTCCCCAAGAGGAAGTTTAAATCCTTCGAAAATTCTAACTCAAGAAAAGGTTGGCATCAAAATTTAACTTACTTTTTTAATTAATAATTAGTGTTCTTGCCAAGAACGCCTTTAATTCTTCCTTTTTGTCTAATTGCATTCTATTTTTACTCGTGAAAATACAAAATTCAATACGAAATTTCATTACCGAAGCTAATTTGTAAAAAAAACAACAACAAAATAAAAAAAATATAATCCGGAACACACTCCCACCAAAATACAAACCTTCCATCTCACTTCTTAACTCGTCATTTCGCAAAACAAACACATATCGCATCCAACTCACATAAACCCGATTCACTCTAAACCAAATAAAGGTGAATTTATTGCCTTAAGAACGGTATATTTATATTATACTTAGGGATCACTTATTCTAACTCTCAACAAAATTGTAAAATAATGTGAAAAAATTATGTTCACCCCTCCAAGCTCGATCGTTTGCCCTTTCTGCAAGAGAGAAATAAATCTCGAAAGAGATAGAAAGGGTCTTTTAAGGACTAATGATATTCTGACAATGCGAATAAAAACTCCAACTTATATAAACGCTGAAAAAACAACAGAGGTCTCTGTAGACATGAGCGTATGCTCTCAATGTAATACGATAATCGGAATCACCAGAAAAACCATTTAAGGAAATATCACGGCAAGTAAATCTAATATTAAAAATAATTTTTTATCTTTATTAATTCACTAATCTATTTCTCTTTAAGAATAAAATAAAAAATGGAGTAAAAACTCCGGAACACACTCCCAACCTTCAATCTCGAAAAAAGTAGAGATTTTTTAAAAAAAAATATTTATTTTTTCATTTTCTTCTTTTATTTCAACTC
>JAGXNP010000137.1 GCA_019894885.1 Promethearchaeota archaeon
ATCCGCATCTATATCAACATCAGTATCAATTTCCTGACCGACCGATTGCGATTCCATTTGAGCTAAGAACACTGAGATAATGCTGAAAAGAAGGCCCCCGATGAACAATCCCAAACAAATACTAAAGAATAAATCGTAAATATTCATTTATTTCCCACCCTTTACTATTATTAAAGTTAACCAAAATTGTTAATTATTTGCCTAAATATTGATATTTTAAATTAAATACATGCGTTAACCTTTTTAGTCTCAATTTAATTCTTATTTTTAATTTTTTTCGAAGATTTGCCCTCTCTAATTTTTCTAAGAGTATTTTTTCTACATTGCCTTGATTGAAACGCGTTTTTTCTCTTAACCTTTTATAACTTATCTTTTTTTTATTCCTTCTACCCATCGTAATTTGGTTACTTGAATGCTATATCTCTTATTGCAGTTTTGTGCCGCAACTATGACAATATATAGCATTTTTATCTTTTCTTGTACCACAATAATGACAGAAGTTTGGCATCGGTCTTTCAGGTTCAGCATCTTCTATGTATATAGGTCGAATTGTAGAACTACTCGAAGTCTTAACGATGTATGGATTTGATCTAGGAACTTCCGGAGAATAATGCTGATATTGACTATAAGACTTCGGTGTACAACAGGATGAGCGCCTTGAGCACGCTGACGCAGCTACAGCTATTCCTATAATGAAAAAAACAAAAATCATTGGAAAAAATGGCATGATGCCAAAGAAAGTGAATGGACTTAATCCAAACAGAAAAAACACACCGAAACCTAAAAAAATTATTAATCCTATTATAGAACCTACTATCGAATTATTTCTCGGCATTTTTTTATATTATAATATATTTATCTTTATAAATGAAATATTTTTTAATATATCATCACTAATTATTATTATAAGTGGCTATTTAAATGTTTCGTATATAGCAAAAATATTATCAGAGTAAGTCTAAAAATACCTTTTTCTTTATTATTTATTAGTATATATAAAAATATTGAACTTTTGTTTTTTTTTACTGTAAAAGCTAAAATTAACTTTTCTTCATAATAGAATTACAGATCGGACATTTTCGCTAAATTATAAATACCAAAAATTATGCTAATCCTGCCAAAAAATGAATTCATAATTAGAAATCTAGTAATAGTTCTAAATGAAAATAGTTAGAGTGTAGAATAAATACAATTGCGAATTGATTTAATTTACTTATGGAATTTGTAGTTTTTAAAGGGCAAAAATACGAAGTTAAGACAAAAATTATGCTTAGAGCTAAGCGGGATAAGGAGTTAACTTACATGCAAATGAGGAATTTAAATATCAAAGATTTTGATGGATTTGAGGTACTTTGACTCAATAAACACGTTAAAAACTATTAAAAACACATACATAAATATATTTTTAAATATTCATTATTAAAAAATAGAAAATAGTATGTTAACTTTATAAACCAAATTACATATAAGCTTAATATTTATTAGTCTAATTGATTAATATTTTTATATATAAATATCTAGTTTAGAGTTTAGTTAGAAAATAAGTAGCAATTAATTTTTTAGAGGTGTTTTTTATAGCGAAGAATCATGACTCAACCGATGAAGCGAAAGAAATTGAATCAAAGGATAACCCTATATATGTTAAGGTTGATGAATCAACTCGCAGTATTATCGATAAATACAAGCACTTAGGAACAACAATATCACATCTTGTAAAAGATGCAGTTGAAATGTATGATGAATATAGTTCAATGTCACCCGATGTTAAGGCGATTATTAATACTTATAGGGAAGAAGGAGAAAAGTTAATCACCTTTTTAGAGCGCGCAATTCAGTATTATGGTCAACAGAAGAATCTTGATCGTGATTTATGGGTTAGAACTCGAGAAGAGATGAAGATGATGTTAATTGGGAAGACTACATTCAACCAATTAATAGCGGCAGCAGAGGCTCCTGAAGACGCTTTAGAAAAACCTTTTAAGAAAAACGTGGCTTATGATTTAATACTCTGGTATACGGGTAAACCTCTCAAAAACCTCACTATTGAGGATTTAATCAATACCATAGCGAAAATATGGGTTGTTGCGAACTATTTCTATCAAATAGATGTTCATCAAGAAGGTGATGAGTATCATATATTGTTTAAACATAGGCAAAATAAGAGATATTCTCGATATTGGCTTGGTTATTTTACAGAAGTGTTCTTATCAGAAGATATAAGCTTTAAATGCATACCCGAAGGTCAAGCTTTCGAGGAAACACTTTCAATGACTATTAAGGTAGCATTTAAAAAAGATACATAAGTTTTCTCAATCTATTTGAGTCCCTTCTTATTAGTAAAAAATATATTAATTATTATTGCTTTAGTCACTAATCATTATTATTTACATGTATAAGAGGATATTTTTAATGGTTATAATCTCAACTAAAAATGGAAAAATACAAGGAACTCAAGGGGATGATTTTCAATCTTTTCTGGGCATTCCGTACGCAAAACCCCCAGTTGAGGATTTACGGTTTAGTGAACCTCAACCTTTAGAACCATGGAGTGATGTTAAAAAAACAACGGAATTTGGTTTTATAGCGCCCCAAAATATTCCAGATGACCCTCCAATTGAGCAAGATCAAAATGAAGATTGCTTATATCTTAATATATGGACTCCGGAGGCTGATAATAATTCCCGTCCTGTGATGTTCTGGATTCACGGTGGAGGGTATGTAATAGGGGCGGGTTCTAGACCACGTCTTCATGGAAAAAACCTTTCTGTTAGTGGAGATGTAGTAGTTGTGACTATTAATTATCGCTTAGGTGCTTTAGGGTTTCTCAATTTTCCAGGTATTCCTCCGAATCTAGGAATTCAAGATCAAGTAGCAGCATTGCGATGGGTTAAAGAGAATATTCAAACTTTTGGCGGAGATCCTAATAATATTACTATTTTTGGAGAATCTGCTGGTGGAATGTCAGTTGCGATTTTACTTGCTATTCCCTCTAGTAAAGGGCTTTTTCACAAGGCTATAATTGAAAGTGGAAATACCAATTCCCGTGATTTAAATATGGAAAAATCGAAGAAAGGCTGTGCTAAATTCGTACTAAAACTCGGTATTAGAGACGGCAATGTCGATGAGTTGAGGAGAATTCCCTTTAATAAAATAATGAAGGTACAAAAAAAGATTGTTGGTGGCTTAATTAATTTGGGGGATAGTCCGTTTTGGCCTTTCGTAGATGGAGAGTTTATAACTGAACAACCGATTGAAATTATCAGCAAGGGTAAGAATCATCAAGTTCCATTAATCATCGGATATAATGAAAATGAACTGGGTTTCTTAACAGAAATTCTAAACGAATCGGGTTTTGTAAAAAAGAGTCTCATCATGAAATTGGTGAGTTCGAAAATCAAAAAGAGCATAAATAATAAAGATAAATCGAAACAATTGATTGAAATATATAAGAAAGAGCTAAAAACGAAATTTCCCGATAAACCACTAATGTACTTAGCAACAATACTTTCTGACTCAATGTTTAAAATACCGATTGTTCGGCAACTCGAAGCACACACCAAACACCAATCGGACATTTATTGCTACATTTTTTCTTACAAATCTCCTAAATTTGGATTCGCATTTCATTCTTTTGAAATACCTTTCGTTTTTAACACCATCGACAAGGAAGATTTTGCAAAAGGGTCAATCGAAAACGATGAGAATGCAAAGACTATAACTAAGAAAGTAATGGATACATGGATAAACTTTGCCCGAACGGGAAACCCTAACAATAAAAATATTCCTAATTGGCCAGAGTATGAATTAGATAATCGCTATACGATGATTTTAAGCGAGAATCCAGAAGTTATAAAAACAAGCGAGGATATCCTCAGAGAGATTTGGAATGATATACTTTAACATCTAAATTAGCACAAGTTTCTTATTTATTCAGAGTTAATTGAATCCCATACAGCTTTAATAAGTTTTCCAGTTCTGGGATCTTTTCCTTTCATATACATTTTATTCATAGCATATCCTATACTTAGTTTTTTTTCTAGATCCATTATACATAAAGAGCCTCCAGCTCCACTCCAGTAAAAACTTCGAGGACCTAACAATAAATCATCATTTAGCAGGCCAAAGCCAAGACCAAATTTAGCTGGTGCATACATCATTACGACATCGCGCCCACTTATTTGTGGCTCAATAGCTTTTTCAACTGTAGATAACTTTAATATCATCTTTTTATCAAACATTCCCCCACATGCTAGAATTGATCCAACTTGAGCAATCGATCTTGCGTTTCCGTGTCCATTCGAGGCTGGTATTTCTGCAGAGCGCCAACCTCGATCATTAAAATCGGTATTTTCTAAGTTTGGATTGTAGTACACTTTTACAGCTTTTTTAAAAATCAACTTAGCTAAAATTATTAACCATTTAGAAAAAACCTCTTCAGGAGTGATAATACTTGCTACTCTGGAATCGTAACTTTCTGATAATCCAATGTGAAAATCAATATTAAAGGGAACGGCAATCTCATCTCGGAAGAACTCACCTAAACTCTTACGGGTAACTCTTCGAACTAATTCACCTAACAGGTATCCAAAAGTGATCATGTGATATCCAATCTTAGTACCTGATTTCCACCATGGTTTCTGTGAAGCTAATAAACCCGTAATGCGATCCCAATCGTATAAAGCCTCAATAGGGATTTTTTCATCAAATCCCGGCAAACCTGCGCTGTGACTCATAAGGTGCTTAATGAGAACATTTTCTTTGCCCGCTTGTGCAAATTCAGGCCAGTATTTAGCAACGGGAGCGTCTACATCAATTAAACCCCTATCAATTAGCAAATGTATACATAGCGCTGTCATGATTTTTGTGGTTGAAAACACATTCACAATGCTATCTTTTTCCCAAATTTTTGTTTTAGCTGAATCAGAAAATCCCCCCCAAATATCTACAACTAATTCACCATTTAATGAAACTGCAAAAGAAGCACCCACCTCTAATCCCAATTTAAAATTTTTCTCAAACGCCTGTTTTACTGAAATAAAGCGCTCATCACAATATCCATCAATTTTCATAGTTTATATCCCTATCAACTTAAAATTCGAATTAGTAATAAATCTTTATGGATTTATCTCGAGTATTCTAGAAATAGTATACCAAAGGCAAACTGTTAATTTTATAATCCTAGCTATTGAATCTGGGTTTTACGACCTCAAAATTTTCAAAACCTAAATCTAATGATATTTTACTAAGATAGAAAAAAAAAGAAAAGTTTGTTTTAATTATTACTCATTCTGCTGAATCATCTTCTTGCATTATCCCTAACTTATTTCCTTCCGTATCTTTAAACATGTAGAAATAACCTACTCCGGGCACCGTTATTTTGGGCGAATTTAAAGTTCCTCCACCCTCTTCAATTTTTGTGCTATATTTATCTACTGAAGATACTTTTATATAGTTAAAAATCTGATCTTCAGGTTGCTCCCTCTTTTGTAGTCCACCACCTATCCCCTCTTCATTATCCGCTCCGGCATCAATCGTCCAATATTCCATTGGACCTTCCCATTTTTCAATTTTCCAGTTAAAAACATTTTCATAGAACTTTTTTGCTCTTAATGGATCATCTGCATTAATTTCAAAATGAACAACTTTTGGCATATTGTACACCTTTTTTATGTTAGAAAATATTATTTCACTTTAGTGTAAAAATTATTTTTTTATAATTTAAAAAATATCACACACTAACAGTTTTTAAAGAAATTATTTAATATTACGACATTTAGAGTTTTGTATTATTTTATTTAAACAATTATTACTTATGTTAGATATAATCTTAATCCAACATGTGGATACTGGTTTAAATTTATTGGAATATAGACAAGAACATACCATCATGAAGACTGAACATTCAGATATATTCACTGGCTTTATGAAGGCAATACAGAACATAGCAGAAGAACTTAACATTGGTTATGTTGTATTAATCTCCACCGAAGGAACCAAGGGGCATAACTGTATAATAATTCCAAAATATCCAATAAATGTTATCATACTAGTAGATCAAGATGATCCCATCGAATTATGGAAACAACAGGGAAAAAAAATAGCTGAGAAATTCCTTTCGAGCTTTGGAAACTCATTTAATCCTAATATAGCTCACCAATTTAAAGCCTTCAGCTTGGTTATAAAAGAGATGTGCTCAACACATGAATATTGTGATTAAAAAATAAAAAAAAAATAGCTATATTATTCAAGGCAAGAAATCGTCAAACGCCCAATAATGCTCTTCTTCTTGTTGAATAATATCTTCAAAAAGTTTTTTCGTTTTAATGTCTCCAAGTCGAATTGCTTCCGTTATAACTTTTCTATATAATACAATAGCGTAGTTTTCTGCCTTTCTATCTAGTTTTATAAAATCATCAACTGAATTTCCAATTTCAGGTAATGGATCAATTTTTGCTATAGATTCTCGATCAATTTCATAGATTCGTTCCGAGATTTTTTCTATGTGCTCCATTTCTTGAAGGAATGTTTCTTTAAGAACTCCTGACACGATACTTGCTTTATTTTTTCCAGTAACAACTTCTAAAGCATTCTTTTTACGTCTCAATCGTTCTAATCCTTCAGCTTTTTCGTGTTGGGTGGTGTATTGAACAACTGCAGATATTTCACTTGCGAGAGCTTTATTGAGCAGAGTAATATACGCTTCACCAAAAATAGATCTCCATTCAGAATCAGGAGTTTCTCCTAAATCAGGCTCATTTTCCATCTCTAAATAATCTTGAAACTTCAATAAATGTTCTTCTTCGTCACTATAAATCTTTGAAAATAAAACCCATGTTTCTCGGTCTCCAATATCTTTAGCAGCTTCGATTAACTGACGATATAATTCTAAAGCTTCTTCTTCTGCCTTATAATCTAATTCAGCAAATTCTCTCAATGAATTTCCGATAATAACTTTGTCGGGTTTTGTTGTCGCCTCCCCACCCAATAAGTAAATTCTTTCCATTATTTGAGCAAGATGTTTCATTTCCTCTATTGCCAAATCTTTTAGAATTTTTCCAAACTCGTCGTATGTCGTACTTTCCAGTAAATAGTTCTCTTTGATCACTTTTCTCTTCAGTTTTTCCATTTTTGTGTGTTGTAGCATGTATTGTGCCGATACTTGAATTTCACGAGCAGCAGCTCTGTTTAATAATGCAAAATACTCATTAGTAGCTTTTATAATCATTTTAGATTCCTCTTAATAAAATTTACAATAAATGATGTTTGGATACTATTAAAAACTTTATTATAAAAATTTATAGTACTGTGAGCGAAACTCCGAACTTAACAGAAAAGTCTTTTAGGCGGAACTTTTTAATTTAGAGTATGAACTACTTTACTAAAGAATCGTTACTTTCCAATAAGAACGATATTGGGAATGTTGTCGAATTAAATTTCAATAACGAAAGTTCGGTGATTATCTCTGAATATGGAGGGCGTCTTTTAGGACTTTTCCCTAAGAACGATAATTATAGCTTGTTATGGATTAATCCCGACATAAAAAATAAAGTTAAAAGTAGACAGTGGGATATTGGTGGAGATAGATATTGGATTAGCCCTGAAAGAGAATTCTTTTACGAAAATCCTCAAAATTGGGAAAAATGGTTTTGTCCTCAAGGATTAGACCCTGCTTATTATGATATTTTAGCAGAAACCTCAATATCCTGTACTTCATCAAGTCCGGTAACAGTAGAATCACAAATTTTGAAACATATATATAACGGAGAAATAACACGCCAATTCACTTTAAAAAAAGAACCAATTTCAACTGGATTAAGTTATTGCGGCGTTGAATTCGTAGATGACTGTGTTTTCTTCCAACCAGGATTGAAGATTAATGGATGGTCATTGGCTTGCATAATAAGCGGTGGTCCTCTAAATCCAGGAACAGTTTTGATCCCAACTAAATCTGATGCAAAACCGCTTTCTTACTTCCGAGAAATTCCCCATGATCGTTTGGAAATAGGACCAAATTATGTTGCTTTTAAAATAGATGTTGCAGATATTTACAAACTAGCCGTAAGACCTGAGGATATCGACTTTACGCGACCGGCCAAAATTGGATATATTCTTAAAATTCCAGACACTGATGAATTCGGATTTTTGGTTAAAATTTCAGATGATATTCCAAAATCGCAAAAAGAATGTTTTGATGTGGCTCGAGATCATCCTAATAGTGAAGTCGGAGTGATTCAATCGTATAATTCTGAGTCTCCAGATTTAACCCGCTTGAATTTTGGAGAAATTGAACTGCAATTAAACCAATTTGAAACAATTGATAACGCATCTTTAGGTAAAGCTAAGCATCAAATCTTTGGGTATATCGGTTCTAAAGAAGAAATTATAGATGTTGTGGAGAAATATTTAGGTTTAAAGCATCCGATATTATACTAGGTATAGAATTCTCCATGAATGTCTTAAGTCCAATAATACTTATTATTTAATTGGGATTAAAGTTCACTTCTAAAGAATGGCTTCGAGAGCCTCCAGAGGGAAGATATTCGGATTACAGAATCGAAGAAAGAAATATTAATGGCTTAAACGAGAAATATCGACGGATACATTTAATGAAATATTCAGATTTGTTTGAGAATAAAAAAAAATTCTCTAATTCTAGTAATCCCAAAAATAGTAAAATTATAAACAAAACTTAGACAATGATTACTTAATTCTCAAA
>JAGXNP010000138.1 GCA_019894885.1 Promethearchaeota archaeon
GTAATTGATCGATTAAAGAAAAATTCTTCTTTTTAAAACCGAAGAAAAAGGTTGGGCTTAACGTCGAATAAAAATAAAGTGTTGGAGTAAAGTCGATTAACTTGTTATGAATGCAGTAATATATTGCCCTACCTGTATTAACATGATCCATATGATAATAAGCCGTATAAATTGCTTCTGGTGCGAAAATTATATCAGGTTTTTCCGTCTTTAAATATTCAGCAATCTTGTTTACAAATTCTTTAGTAAATTCTACTAAACCGTCAACATACCCAAAAAAGTGTACATTTTCTGGAGGTATTCCGTGAATGCTTTGAGCATTGTATAATTCTAGAGTTCTAACTTTTGCAAGAAAATCACCTTTAAACTTATCATATTGAGCTCCAGGAAGTCCATATTCACCTTTAGTAGTTGAGGCAATCTTAATAATATGCTTCTTTTTACTTTTTGTTGCTAGGTAATTAATGAGATGACCACAATTTAGCTCTAAATCATCCGGGTGTGGTTGAAAGAATATTATTTTTGCCAATTTTCTAACCTTACTTTATAGCTTCTAATTCTGCTTGTCTTTTCGCTAAGAGAAACGAGCTTAATAAGATTAAAGAAACACCAATAAGCACATATATAATAGGAAAGATTGTAGAAGGCAGTAGTGTGAATACAAAAAAGTATGCTATTATTGGTGTAATTTGTATAGGTACTTGCTGAATAGGAATCATTCGACTAGCGTTAGCTACTTGGAATGATTGTTGGATTTTCATAATCCCTAAGATACTTGCTGCAATTAATATTACTGCACATGCTATAAATAAGAATAATTCACCTAAAGTGGCATTTCCTCCAAAAACATGAGCGATAACCGCCATTAGCGGTGCAATCCAAAAATTAGTTAATGAAAATTGGAATCCGGAGGATATTGCTAATAATATTCCTTTCAATTTTTCAATTTTTCTTTGTAAAATCTCACATATGAATGAACCTAGAAATAAAACAATTGTAAAAATAGTCATGTTAAGTACAAGGTCAAAAGCTAGTATATCTATACCAGCAATATCTATACTTAATTCAGAAAGACCTAATAGAAAGATCGCTAAAATCATTACAATAATTCCTATAATTTCTACCTTTTTTAAAGTCTCACCAACAATTTTAACAGATCCAATAGCGAGAAAAATTAAACCAAATGCCATCAAACCTGGTATTAACGCGGGACCTATATAAATTTGAGCGATCATAAAAAAAACTGAACCTATTGCTAGTTCCATTAACAACCCTGTTATCCAAAGAGGTTTTTTCACTAAACTTCTAAAGAATTTTGCTTCAGGGGCTACTTCATTAACTACCTTTTTTTGGAAAACTAAACCTATATTATTTATACTTCCAGATAATATAGCTAAAAAAACACCGAATAAATATAAAGAACCATCCATTTTATCCCAACATTTCTTTTATCTATTACTTAAAGCAAGAAGTAAATAATAATAAAATATTTGGGTGTTTTTATATATAAAACTTTCTAACATTTTTTGGAGATTAACGATGATTTAAATAACATTATTTAGTTTTATTTTTTAAATCATGGAGCTTCATTTTAATCTCATTTTAGGTTCGATGGTTTGTATATATCTATATCTAATTAATTTGATCATATAATTAGGTTAATTTTTATGCTTCGAAATTTTGAATCATCTTAGCAATCATCTCAATTTTTCGAATATCTCCATTAGGCGAGAGCTCGTCAGATACTCCTAAGATTAGATTAGGAAAAAACAAATCTAAAACAGTTTGAGTATATTTTTTTAGATAACTCTTTTTATATTGAGGTAAAAATAAGATTGAGGGTATTCCGTCCAATAGAATCTTATCCCCTATTGAATTTTTGATTTCCTCTAAGCTTACATCTCCTTGAGGCTTTGCTGTCAAAGCTTCTAGTCCATCAAAGGGTAATTCCGCAAAGTAAGGAAGAAAATCTCTCAATGAACCATCTATGTGGATATGGCAATACTTTCCGACCCTATGTAATTGTTTTACTCTTTTTTCATAATAAGGAATATGATACTTCTCAAAATAATGCGGAGGACTCAGGTTTGAATCGAGATTTTCACCGAAGTTTATAATTTCTATTGGAGATTTTTCGATTTGATAATACATCTGATCATCCCAATCCTCCAAAAACCTTATAAAATTATCCATTTGAGAAGGGTATCTTTTAAGAAATAATATAGTATGTGTGAAACCCATGAATTGAGTAACCAACTTTTGGTAAGGAGATTTTAATAAATAAGTACTAGTAACACAACTCTCTCCGAACTGTGCATCAGCAGCTTCATATTTTTCTTTTGAAAAATTAAAAGTTGTATTCTCTAGAATATATTGCATTGTTTTTATATCTTCAAGCGATTTTATCGGATATTCCGTCAGATGTCCTCCAATTCCTCCGCCTACTGATTCGGTTTGCTTAAGTTTACCGTGAGGAGTTTTAAATAAAAGAATAGTTTCATCTGGTTTAGAACCTTTTTGCCTCATTAGTTCAATATTGGCATCTGAGTTGATTATTTCATCATATAAAGATATATATAATGTTTCTTCAGAATATCGCGGACTAGCGCATAAATCAGCATAAATATCAATTTGCTTTTTACCATAATAGTGAGAAGGAATATTAGAAGAGATTTTGCTTTTCCTTTTTGAATATATTTTATTTCCAAGATACCAGTAGTATATTCTTGGACTAAAAACAATCTGATGCGTTTCCTTTTTGGCAAAAGTGTTTAGGATACTTTCACGCAAAGTCATCTTTATAGTTAGACTAGTCCTTAAATTATTTATATACCTAAAATTTTTTTTGCCTCAGAAGGATCTGCAGTTTCACGCCCCATTTCTTTGCTAATTCTTACCATTCGGGCCACAATTTGAGCATTATCTTTAGCTGGAACACCTTCCTTGATAAAAGGAAAGTCTTCTGTACCTACACGTACGTTTCCACCATGCTGGATTGCTAATACCGCAATTTTTGTTTGTTCCCTTCCCATAACACTAATCGTGTGTATACTATCCTCAGGTATATATTTAATTCTATGTAAATATTCATCTGCAGAAGGCGGGGACCATGTTCCTCCAGGCCAATTAAAGAAAAGAGTTAAGACATATGGAGGATCTAAAACACCTTTTTCGATTAAATATTTCAAATTCCAATAAGAACCAGTATGCCATATTTCCCATTCCACTTTAATATTAAACTTTTTACATGAGACGCAGTATTGCTCTAATTCAGCAAGATCATGAATGACATTTATACTCCCTTCTGGAAAATGCTCTGCATGATGATTTGCAATAACAGAAAGCAAATCTGGTTTTGCATTAAAATCTGGAGATCTTTCTTCTATAGGATAACTCGACATTCCTGCTTGGATTATAATATCACATCTTTCTCTAATCCTTTTGACAGTTTCAATCTCTTCACCTCTAGGTAAGTGAATGTGAGCGATTGCAGCTCCAGCTTCATAGCACTTCACTACATCATCTATTAAGTCATCAGTATTTTCAGCCCAATTCTTCAAATCTGGATATATCCAGGAATTAGCAGTAGTTGCGGTAATTACCATCTTCTCAAATTTATCTTGAAACACGACCAGAAACATCTCCTTTCATTATTTTTCTTACTTCATCCACCGTTACTAGATTAAAATCCCCGAAAATAGTATGTTTTAAACATGAGGCAGCTACTGCAAAATCTAATATTTGTTGATAATCTTCTTCAAAATTTAGAAACCCATAGATTAAACCTGCAAGGAATGAGTCTCCAGCGCCAACCCTATCCACAATATGAGTAATTTCATAATGAGGACTAATAAACATCTCTTTTCCATTGTATAGCAGCCCTGCCCAAGTATTGTGACTAGCAGAAATCGATCCTCTGAGAGTGATCGCAACATTTTTCAAGTTTGGAAACTTCTTGATCATTTCCTGTACAACAAATCTATATTTCTCTGGATCTAATTTACCAGAAGTGACATTTGTATCTGGAGCAAGAATGTTGAGAGCTTTTGCAGCATCTTCCTCGTTTCCGACGGCAATATCGCAATAACTCACTAGTTCAGGCATAATATCTAAGGGGCTTTTTCCATATTTCCATAACTTGCTTCTGTAATTCAAATCACATGATATAGTAATTCCCCTAACTTTTGCTTCTTTAACGGCATTAAGGCATATTTCTGCTAAGTTGTGAGAAATTGCTGGAGTGATACCAGTCCAGTGAAACCATTGCACATCCTTAAAAATATCATCCCAATCAAATATATTTACATTTGCAGTCGCAATGGCAGAATTCTCACGATCGTAAATCACTTTACTAGACCGAGCAGATGCTCCAATTTCCAGAAAATAGATCCCGATTCTATCTCCACCCCTTAGGATTTTATCGGTATTAACTCCAAATTGTCGTAGATATTGAATACACGCATCTCCAAGATCGTTTTGAGGTAATATTGTTACATAATCGACAGGAATGCCAAAATTTGCTAATGAAACTGCTACATTAGCCTCCCCGCCTCCATAAATAGCGTCAAACGAACTCGTTTGTGCGAATCTTTTAAAGTTTGGAGGTGATAACCGTAACATTATTTCTCCTAATGTAAGTACTTTATGATTCATGATGGTATTCTCTTTCCTTTAAGTTGAGTAATCCTTAACTATACCGAGATTTAATGGTAAAAGGGTAACTTAAATATTATAAGTCAATTAGTTATTAAATTTTGATGATATAATTTGACTTAAAAAAAAAAATTAAAAAAAATTTTTAATCATAGATACCTAGATTTTTGAACCACAACTTTCGCAAAAATTTCCTTCTGAGGGTAACATGTGGCCACAATATACACAATATCCTTTTCCTTTCGTTTCTAATGGTTCTGCTAACTTTTTTGGAGGAACTACATATTCTTCTGATTTCATATAAGCAATTTTTTCACCAAGAATTATCTCTCCCGTTTCTGAGTTAAAGCGGTATCGAATAGCTCCTTTTTGACGCAGGTCGACAAGAACTTTAAGCACATCCTTAGGTTTAATTCCGACTTCAAGAGCTATATCTTCTAATTTATGAGTTCCTTGATTACTGCGATCCAAAATTGCAACTCTCACAGCTTTTTGGAATTTATTATTGGTATAATACTGCTGAACTCCCCCAAGCATTATAAAGAAGGCAGGAATGAAAAGCCAATAACCCCAATATTTAAGACCAATAAAATCAACATTGAAAGCTATAAAAAACAGGGATAAGATTGCGACAAATAAGAAAACAAATCCAACTCCTAGTGTTTCAATTGCGGCTTCATATTTTTGTTTAGAATAGTATCGATTACTATAATTGTCACTTGACATGATTTCTAACCTTTTTTCAATAGTAGAAAATGTAAATAATGAGATGATTCATTTATTTAAAAAGATTTGGAGTCCAATTTATAATGAGGTTTTATAAATATTGGAAATTTTAAATACTTCTAAGAATTTAATTATTGAATCTAACTAAAATTTAAAAAAAAAATGAGTGAACGAGAACAAGTCGAATTTAAAAATTATTATATTGCTATTTTTAATGTGAATTACCTTTTCCAGGGAATCAATCAATCTCTTTTCGCGGTAATTATACCAATTTATTTGATCCAATTTATTGGAGTACTCGATGCTTCGAAACTAGCGTTTATGGGATCAATAATTAGTTTACCTTGGATTTTCAAAATTTTTTATGGAATTCTTGGCGATAAATTTGGGTTTAAAAAAATAGGGAGAAGGCGACCTTGGATAATAAGCATGGTATCATTTTCGGGAGTATTGTGGATCATTTTAGGATTAAATAATATGATTACTGCTGAAAATGCCATTTCTGTTTTTACGATTATGGGTATTCTAATTTTTCTTGGAGTTGCTTTCGGTGATACAATTATCGACGGCTTATTGCTGGATATTACACCAAAGGAAAAATTAGGACGAGTATCAGGGTTAAATTGGGGTTTAAGGTCCGTAGGAGCTATAGCTGGAGGTCCGTTTTTTGCTCTATTCGTAGTTAACGGCGGTTTAGATGTACCATCGTTATTTATCATTATAGGAATTATAACTATTTTGTGTTCATTTTTAACCGTTTTAATTAAAGAGCCTACGGTATACCCAGAAGCCAAAATTGGTAAACATCTTAAGGAAATGTTCGATAATAAAAGAGATTGGAAAACTTACGGATTTGCTTTATTCGCTTCTATTGTAGATGCTGTTGGTATTTTGTTTGTTTCAATTTTCATCTTAATAAATATGGGGTTATTATCTTCGAGTGGGACATCCCTTTCGCTACCTAGCGGAGATTTAAATATATACTTAGTGAATGGATACATAACTATGATAATTTCTATTGGGGTGGTGATTGGAGCAATACTTGGAGGACAAATCGCTGATCGAATCACAAGAAAAGTAAGCGTTTATATTGCGTATATAATAACTACAATCGCTTTATTGTTGATGATGGTTCCATTAGAATGGCCTATTTTATTGACCTTTTCGACATTAATAGGGTGTGCAATTGGGTGGCGACATTCTAGCTACGCTGCTGTAACAACTGAAATTTCAAAGCAGCACCCCGAGATGGGTAGTACTTATTATTCGCTGTGTAATGCTTTCGCAAATTTAGGTGGTACTCTTGGGTTGTCTTTAACAGGAATTATTTTAAGTGCTACAGCCTCGTATCTAATAGTGTTTCTATTTTTGGCCATAGTTTCTAATTTTGGCCTTGGTGCTTTCTTAATGTTAAAAAAGGAAGATTACGAACATAAAATAATTAAAGAAAAATAATTAACTCTCTTTATTTTTCATATTTTTTTTTTTAAAAGATCAAGAAATTAGAGAAGTTTTCTTAAGTAGCTAAAAATATATTTAAAACCTAATTTTTAGAATATATTAAAAGCCTTTCCCATCCAATAGACGACCAAATAGCTATTAGGTATTACTTGTGTCAGGCCATTTCCTGTTGGATTACCTCCCGTACCAAAGAATTTGCTGTGCTCCCACAGAAATTGGTGAACGCCCATTTCTGAGATAGTTAAAGGGAGCGTGTATTGGGCATCGCTTGGATCGTCGAGATCGATTAATTCTCCAACCCAAGAGAAGAGTGTTCCATATATGTTATTTTCAAAGAATTCAACCCACTTTGCTCTGCTAGGATCTATCTCCATAGCGGCTATTGCGGGATTTAAACTTGTTGCTCTTGTTGAATTCGGTCTCACGGTTAAATTATAGTTTCGTATCCCATTTCCCCATCCAGATGTATTAAATCTCCACAACTGATCCAAAACATCCCACTTTATAGTTTCGTCAGTATAGCTAAGATCCTCAAACAAAGCCGAATCGTCTATCATTTTCATAAAGGTCAGGTGAATAATATTAAAAAAGGCATTACGGTGATATCTTAGGAAACTATAGAATCCTTCCTCGAATCTTCTTATATAATGGTGTTGAATCAGAGGGTTATCTTCTAAAATAATTAACGCAAACTCTACATCCATGCTAAACGCTAGAGCATACGTGTCGTACGCAGTATTGCCAGCTGATCCCATGTGACCGTGGTGCATAGACATGATTTTTGTTGCTGCATAATGATAAAGCGAATCGTATCTATCTGGATAGGCAGTAGCTCCTATGCGAAGTAATGCTAATTGCCACATGCTTTCCCCTAATATCGGATTTAAATCTGATCCTACAGGTTCACCATTTCCGCCCAACACAAGCCAATTTGTTTTACGAAAGCCTTCTATCATTTGAGCGGTTAATAGCTTGATTCTTTCAACGCACCATCTGCTATCTTCATTAACTTCAGGATTGATGAATTTTAACACGCAAGCGAATCCCAGATAATACCCTGCTAGCTCGTCACGAGAAGTATGTAGCCTAACTCTCCAATTTTTATAAATTCCTGTTCCATTAAAGTGTCGCGGATGATCTTGGAATAGCCATTCGTGATATTTCCTATTTTCTGGGGCAGATACAAATCTTGCAGGCATTCCAGGGTAATCTGGGCCAATACCTCCGTTAGGAGCAG
The DNA here is from genome assembly GCA_019894885.1 of Promethearchaeota archaeon. Classification (GTDB taxonomy): domain Archaea; phylum Asgardarchaeota; class Lokiarchaeia; order Sigyniarchaeales; family SOKP01; genus SOKP01. The sequence continues at coordinate 8,078 of JAGXNP010000138.1, forward strand.
CAAGCATGTTACTGAATCCTGTAACACATTTTTTAACCATACGCGTTGCATTATTTAACTCATCCAAATCGCTGTTATCCCATGCGTATTTATAACGTAAGCATTGAGAAGCGAGTGTATAACCTAAATGCAAATTTCCATTGTCGGTCCCATGATAGCTTTCAACTTCGTTATACGAGTCATTGGTAAATGTAACATCTATACTTATGTTAGTCGGAATGTGCCATTTTTCTAACAGATAATCGTATTTATCAGCCATTTGGTCTGAATAAGTTTGGTTTCCTATAATTTGATCTGAGGGAGTAAAAAAATCGGTATTTGGAGGTTCAAGCTGTAGAGTGAGCGAAGCGAGATCGTCGAGAACACTAAGACCAAAACCAATAAAACTAAAAAAGCTTATTACCGGGATCAAAAACAGAAATGTTACCACGATATTTTTCTTTAAAAGGTTTTTTCTTGTTCTTATTCGCATTTAGACCACTACACTTTCACAATTGATTTAAAATATCTCTAGTGTTTTATTATGTATTTATTTTCACTTTATTATTATTTAAATTTTTAAAAAATGAATCCATGATGAATCTTCTTTTAATTGTTTATATATTTCCTTAACTCCTAAGTCAACTCTGAAT
>JAGXNP010000139.1 GCA_019894885.1 Promethearchaeota archaeon
CTAGGATTTGTGTATAGAGATATTGATAAGCAGGCAAAAATAATGGAATCCATATTTGGATTTTCAGAATTTATTTTTGGTGAGTGGAAGACTTATCCAATGAAAATTCGAGGTAATGATTCAGAGATAACTTTCAGAATGGCATTCAGTCGATTAGGTAGTACCCAGGTAGAATTAATACAATGGAAATCTGGAGATTGTACATATAAAGAATTTCTTGATAAGGGTAATGAAGGCTTACATCACATTGCTTGTTATGTTGAGGATACAGATTCATATATAAAAGAATTTGAGAAAATTGGAATAGGGATTATACAAGAAGGGGAAGTTTTATTTACACGAATTACATATATGGATACTCAAAATACTTTCGGTACTATTGTAGAACTATTAGAAAAACCTAAGCGTAAAAAGAAAAAGAAATAATAAATCAAAATATGAAAAATCAATTCATTCTCGGTTTAGATATCGGAGGAGCAAATACAAAAGCTGCGCTTATTGATTTTTCTAATTCAAAAATTATTCATTCTTTTTCCTATATTGAATATTTTCCGTTTTGGGAGAAAAATTTAAATCAGATTCCTGAAATGTTTAAAAAAATTATAGAGAAATTAATCGTTAAAAATAAGTTTACAATTGAGAATGTAAACTTTATTTCAATCACGATTACAGCTGAGCTCTCTGATGCTTTTCAGACTAAGCGAGAAGGGATATTAACGATATTAAATGCCTTAGAACAAATCTTTGAAAAGGATAAGATGTTTTTTATTAATGTTAGAAATGGTTTCAGTAACAACGAACAAGTTAAATCGGACCCAATTTCAGTGGCAGCAGCAAATTGGGTATCAACATCATTATTTTTAGGTAAATATGTTCCCAAATGCATTCTTATTGATGCGGGATCAACTACTATTGATGTAATCCCAATTTTAAATTCTGTTCCTGTTTCAAGAGGAAAGAATGATGTGGAAAGATTGATGAATCGCGAATTGATTTACACGGGAGGCTTAAGAGCAACTATTCCATCGATTACGCATTTTTTACCCTATAAGGATAAGATGGTTAGAATATCGTTCGAAAAATTCGCTCTTGTCTCTGATATACATAGGATACTAAATAATATTTCTGAAACAGAATATATTAACGATACTGCAGATAATCGCTCAAAAACCTTAAATGATTGTTACGCGAGATTAGCAAGAATGATATGTATGGATCTTGAATCAATTTCAACAAAAGAATTGGATATAATAGCGAAATATATTTATGATAAGCAAATTGAGATGATTTCAATTGATATCAAAGAGTTTATGGGCAATTTGAATAGGCAATTGCCTGAATTTGACCAAAATTCAATATTTGTAATTACTGGCTTATCTGCAGGGTTTTTGATAAAAGAGGTGCTAAGAAAATTGGGATACAGTAACATTAAAAACTACGAACAAATAACTGGGATTCCTGATCAAATTAGTTCTTCTGCATTTGCTGTTGCGGGAGCTTTCTATTTTCAATTATAAAACATATTAATCAATATGCAGTATAAAGAAGCGGTCTTTAAAATTGGAGGAAAAATTCTAGAAAATGCTAACAATATTAAATCAACTATCTCCCAACTAACTCAATTATACGAAGAAAAAATTCTTCATAAAATCATTATTCTCCCTGGTGGGGGATCTTTCGCTAATTTTGTTAGAAGTTTGGACAAAGATTTACATATCGGAGACGACCTAGCTCATTGGATTGCGATTTATTCCATGAATTATAACGGAATAATATTAAAAAGAAAATATCCTGATCTGGAAACAATCGAAGAATTAAAGACATTTCAAGACGCTAAACAAATGTTTTGTATCTTCCTACCATATAGTTTTCTCCGTGAAGACGATACTCTACCACATAATTGGGATGTTACTTCGGACTCTATAGCACTCTATGTTGCTAATAAGCTAAAGTTAAATCGATGTTTCTTAATCAAAAATATTGATGGGATCTTCAATATCGAAAAGGAACTAATTAAATCTATCTCCACTTTCAAATATAGCGAGTTAAAAGGCAGCAATCAATTAGATAAAATAATAGAAGACAATAATAATATTAAGAAATCGAAACCTATAGATTCACATTTATTAAAATTAATAGAAAAGTACAAAATGCCCTGCTATATATTAAATGGAAGACCTAACAACCAACGGATAATTGAATTTTTTAATACTGACATACCTGATGAGAAAAAAATATATACAAAAATTATCAGTCAAATTGAACTCTAAAGCTATGAATAACCTCAAATATTAGGTTAATTTTATCAAAATAAAACAAAATAAAATTAATTAATGTAAATTTAAAATATGAAGTGAAATCATTATGGATATCGAAGAAATGAAAAATAATGCTGATTTTTTGATAAAAAACGTTAAAGGCATAGAAATTCCCGGATCTGCTACAGTTAATGTTAGATATAAAACTTTAGTGAACTTTGCAAAAGTATATGGAATAACTGACCCAAAATGTGTTGGTTCTGAAGAAGATGGTATAGTAGCCTGCCATGCATTTGCCAACCATTTCACTATCAAAGCGGTGTATAAATTACTCATAGGTTTTAATGTAGTTCAGGATGGTAAAACGCGGGGAATAATGCTCGATCCGGGTAAATTGTTACACACAGGAAACATCTACAATTGGGAAGGTTGCGTTGATGTCAAACCTGGTGATAAATTACAAGTTGCTGGTTCATGTGAAGATGTATGGTTAAATGAGAAAAATATGATGTTATTTTATAAATTCTTAGTTAATGTAACAAATCAAAATGAAGAACCCGTTTGCAATGTGGTAATTACTGCAGGGGTTAGGAAAGGAGGGTATTAAAATGACAAAAATATCTGATTATAATGTTGGGTATGTTGTAAAAGATCAGTTTGAGGGAGTTACTAGGGATTTACTGAGGGCTTACGCAAAAACATCTGGTGATACTAACCCAATCCATACCAATGATACTGTTGCTGAACGTGCAGGGCTAAAAGGGATAATAGCACATGGTTTATTCTCTACAGGCTTAATCACAAAATTATTTGAAGACCATTTGGAGTATGGGAAGTTAGGAAAATTATTAGAGGTCAATATAGAAATGCGAGGAATGGTAAGGTGTGGAGATCTAATCATTACTGAAGCTACTGTCAAAAAAATTGAAGGAAAGAAAGTGTTTTTTGAAGTTGAACAACGGACGATAACAAAGGTGAACATTAAAGATACAAATGGAAATCTTGTGGAGCAGTTCGAAGCAGGTGAGAGAGGTTATATTTCTGAAAAAGATATTGAAAGAGGACTTGTTAAAACTAAGGATGTTCCAAAAGGAATTCTTATGTATAGGGAGAGGATTTCTACTCCTGGAACTGCAATAATAGAGTTATTCGAGTAACCATTCATCTGATAAAATATAATTATTTTACCTAATTTTTTTTGTATCTCATCTCATTAATTTTAAAAAACCTAATTTTATTGTTTTTATTGAAAAACATTTTTAAGGATTAATATCAAAAGAATAATTGGTTTAAAAATAGAATTACAAACTGGTAGGCTCTTAACTATTCTGACATTAGACATAAAAAAGGTTGAGGCTCTAATTTTAAGCGGTAGCTATGAAAAAGCAGCTGATGAGTTATTCGAAGTAATTGAAAATTCTGCTACTTCTGACAAGGAACTAATCTATGACAGCTTAACATTATTAAATAAAATATGTGACAAATCTCCGACAATTTCATTAAGAACAGTTAGAAATTTAAGCAACACCATAAACGACATTAATTCTTGGGTTAGATTGGTGTCTTTAGAAATACTTTACCAAATAACTATGTATCGACCGAATCTACTGATTGATCTTATCGATAAGATTCGATCACGGTTATTTGACCAAGAATCCTCAATAAGACGCTTAGCAGTAAAAATTATGGGAAATTTAATTCTTTCTTTACATATCGATAGGGAGCAATTACAAAACATTATTGAAGAATTTACTGAAAAATTAATGGATAATGATTGGAAAGTTAAACTTCAGGTCATTAAAACGCTGAAAAAAATTCTGAATCAGGATTATACAAAGATTCGAGAATTCGAACCTTTACTATCGATTGTTATAGTAAATTTGAGAGACGAAGATGATGATGTTGCCAGATCAGCGGCAGAACTGTTAAAAATACTTGGTACTTATTTTCTTTCGAAAGAAAAAATTACCTATGTCCTACTCAACCTACTTTATAATGAAAAACCGCGAGTAAAGGAGTTAATCATATGGCTTTTCGGAGAAATAGGAAAAGAAAAATCATCAGAAATCATCCCTATTATCCCCAAGCTTATAAATCTTTTAAAAGAAAATAATTATCGAATTCAATTAAGAGTAATTGATTCGTTAGTAACAATAGCGGAGAATAATTTTGATCAGATTTGGGCTAATTTAATAACCGCGCTCTATAATGGTGATTCTGAGTTTAGAAATGTAGTTATAAACGCTCTATACCATTTATGTCAAAACAATATAATGGAAATTTTTAGTTACATCTTTGAGGAATTTGAAAATCCATCAGAAAATGTTCGGGATGGGGTTTCACTTGTTTTTAAACGTCTATATGAAGAATATTTAGTGGAAATAGAAAACGAGATTACAAAAATACTATATACATTAGAATCAAAGTACTGGCGAGAGCGAAAAAAAACAATAATCCTACTACGACATATCTGCTATATTTTGGAAAGTAAGAAAATAGCGGTCTGGATTTTTATCGAGCTGGAGAAAAATTTAAAAACTGAAAATGATCCAGATGTAAGTGAAGAAATTCTTTATACAATAAAAAACATTAAAACGACATTTCACGATATGAAAGAAACAATTCAAGAAGTTAATGAAGATTTAGATGCGTTTCATAAAAAAATTCGGGAATTTCAGAAAATTCCCGCTCAATTCCGTGAAAAGATGAATTCCTACATAAAAGAATTCAAATTCCAACAAACTGAAATAGAATTAGATAAAATCTATCGTAAAATATTAAATAAAATTAAGAAGTTTAATAAAAGATTAAACAAGTTCGAGTACAAAAGGCTAGCTTTCAATTTAATTGAAGATTGGGAAGAAACCAAAGTAACGATAATTGATGAACTAAGTATTATCAAAGGATTCATTTCCGAGGTCTTTGAAGAAAAAAAGGAGGAATTTTCATCAAATTTAAAATCGAAGATTAAGCTTTTAGAAGATCGTATCAATATATTAAAAGCCCAATACGAATACGCTAGAGATTCTAAATTTTTAGAAAAACTAGATGGATTAATCTTAGAAAATATTGGAAATTCGGATATTGAAGAGAAGTTTACTCAAATAACACAGTTTAGAAATTACATGTTTAAATTGGATGACGATATTCGAGAAATTTTGGTACATAATGTTGAATTTAACGAAATTTTTAAGTCTATGCTAAGCAAATGGGTTGGAGTGAAAATAGAACTACAAGAATTTTTAAGCGATTTAGATCGAAAAATTAAAGGCTTGAAAGATAGAATTCTAATAGAAATTCAGGAATCTAATGGAAATCCTGAAGAACAAAAATTAAATCTACTTTCTTCTGTATTATTTCAAGGTCATATTCAATCAATAATTTCGCAAGGTATTGAAGGATTAAAAAAGTTCAATAACAATTTTGATGGTTTAAAAATTAAGTTGGATACTTTATTAAAAAAATGTGAGTTTTCTGATGCAAGAAAACTAATAGAAATGAACACTAACCAAATTCAAAATTTTATTGTGGAATACGAGAATCAGATTGACAATATATTAGGGAAACTCACCGAAGAAAATGATATTTTTAACCTTTGGGCAAGACCAACCGTAACTAAATTTGTTTCGTTCAAAGAAGTTCTTATAAACAAATTGAAAAACTTCAATCAGAAGAGTAAAGATGAACTTACTCTGAGCCAAATAAAATATTATCTTGACGTTATGAACCCTATTAAATTAGAAAGTCTCACATCTTATATTGACATGGATATTAATGTCTTGAAAGAAAAAATTGTAAAATTAGTAAATAAGAATAAACTTAATGCTCGAATTATAAAAGATGATCTCTATTCACCAAAAATAGAAGATATGGTTGAACCGAGAGATATTCTTTTATTTAAAAATCTAAAAACAATTGGAAATAAGCTCTATTTTAACTTTAAATTGAATAATCCTACAAATTTACTTTTTTCAGATTTACAAATATCTCTTAAGACCCCTGATTATTTAACTTTTCTTCGAAGTGAAAGCTTTCCTAAATATCTTTATCTCAATGAATTAAAACCTGGAAATGTTTTTAAATTTAATTATGTCTTAAAATTAAAGCATAAAATCGAAAAAAACTTAGCAGATCCATCAGTTGACGAAGTAAATCTTAATATTTTTTATAAAGATCCCTTCGACATCACTCGTAAAATTACAAAAAAAATATCTCTACTATTACCTTAGCGGGATAGGGTTTTTCGTTTATCTCCTCTTAAAATACAGTAAACCAAAAGATAGTTTTATATCATATATGGTTCTATTTTTCAAAATTTAATATTTTATACAACTTTTTATCTTGGCAGATGATAAAAATTGCTTATTTATCGAAAAAATAAATAATTTATAACGAAAATATTAATATAACCTACTCATCTTTAAGTTTACAACCAATTAAGATTGTATCATTTAAAAAAACGTGAGGTGAATGCTACAAGAAGAAGAGAGTTATCGATTAACGCTCCAAACGAAATTATTCGGTTGAAACTGTAAAGTAGACTCCAATAAGTTAAATGAAATCCTAAATAATGCGGGGTTGAAAGGGGATATCGAAGATTCTGCTATAATACCCGTTCCAAACACTCATTTAGTAATGGTAAAAAATATTGACATCTTTACCCCAATTATCGATGAACCAGAAATAATGGGAGAAATAGCTGCTGCCAATGTAACAAATGATGTATTTGCATTAAATGTTCCAGATATTTCGGGAATGCTTGTATTTCTTGGAATGAAGAAGAATATGCCGATGTATATCGCAGAGGGAATATTGGTAGGTATAAGAAACTTTATTGAGAATAAAATTGACTCGAAAGTGTTTGGTGGTCATACAATCTACTCAGAATGGCCTCTTATTGGCGGAGAAGCTTCTGGGTTTGTCAATAAAGACAAGATAATTAAGAAGAACTATGTGAAAGAGGGGGATACATTAATACTAACCAAACCCGTAGGAAACCAAGCAATCATGGCAGCATACCGATTACAGAAAAATAACCCTGATCTCTTAAAGGCTTTTTCTAAAGAAGAAATTGATAAATCAATAGATTTAGCAATAGAGTATATGACTATGCCGCTTCAAAGCGTTGTAAAAGCTATCCATTCTTATGAAGATATATCTTTCGTGCATTCAATGACAGACATTTCTGGCTTTGGACTCGCAGGACATCTAAGAGAGATGCTTCAAAATTCAAATCTATCCGCTATTATCAAGAAGGTTCCGATATTTAAACTTACTAAGGAATTAGCGTATGAATTTGGATACAAATTTGACGAGTGTGAAATGCCTGAAACTGCCGGCGGAATGCTTCTTTCTGTGGATCAGGATTATGTTGAAGTGTTCTCAGAACGACTCACTAACGAATTTCATGTATCTAATTGGATTATTGGAGAGATTGATAACATAAATGAACCTAGACATGTTCGCGTATCAAAAAATGTTGAATATGTCGAAATAACTGATATATAACGTTGTTAATGATGTAGGCTAAAACACTGTAAGTGACTGCCTATTGAAAAATCCGTTGCACAACGGCATCGTATAACTTATTCTGTTTTTTATTTTTATTGAGAATTAGTTTTCCAAACTTTTAATTTTGTGAAAATTTTTTCGCTTCCACTCTTTTAAGTACCATTTCAAAAAATTATTTGTAACGCCTAAAGAATTTCTCTTTTGATTGAAAAAATCTTCAATTTTTTTTTGTTTTAACCGGAAATAAAGCATAACAAAAATTAACTTAAGACAATCTTAATTAATCTCAAACCCAAATTGTAAATTAAAGATGATATAACATGGGTGTAATATTTATCTTAAAATTGAGTATCCATGTTTATCGAAAAAATAGATAAATAATATCGAATAAATTAATAACCATTAATTCATATCAAATTCATATTAGAATTAAATAAATACGGATATCGTGAAAAGTGTGAGGTGAATGACAGAAAAAAAGGAATATCGATTGACAAAGCAAGTTAAAATCTACGGTTGATCATGTAAACTTGGTGCAAATCTATTAGAAGAATTATTGGAGAAATCTGGCTTAAAAGGATTTATTGAAGATGCTGCTATTGTGCCCGTTCCAAATACCGATATGGTTCAAGTGAAAAGTATAGACATCTTTACCCCAATTATCGATGAACCAGAAATAATGGGCGAAATCGCTGCATGTAATGTCACAAATGACATATTTGCGATGAATGTTCCAGAAGTTTCAGGAATGCTCGTATTTTTAGGGATCAATAAAAACACTCCAATGAAGATCGCAGAAGGAATTCTTAGGGGAATTAACAGGTTTATGGAACAAAAAATAAATTCCAAAGTGGTTGGAGGTCATACGATTTATAGTGAATGGCCTCTTATTGGTGGAGAAGCATCTGGTTTTGTAAATAAAAACAACTTAATCC
>JAGXNP010000013.1 GCA_019894885.1 Promethearchaeota archaeon
ATATTAAAGACAAAATTAATGAATATAAATGAATGACGATAACAACTCCTCTGTGTTAAAAGAGTGTATAGATTTTATTCAACAACGCAAACGAGAAATCAAAATTGAAGATTCACCATTTACCGAAAGAGATAATGAAATAAGTTATGATATTGCAGAAGAGAGAATTTTTCCAATTCCGATCTGTGATGTATCGCGAAAATTAGCCTTCGTAGATGGGGGAACTGCATCAATTTTGAGCGCAGCGGATTTTAATATTAGTTTGAATAGAGTTGCAGGAGTGCTATTTGAAGGAAACAAAATTAAATCATCCAAGAAAACTCCTGAGGTTATAGAATTTTATACTGCAACGATCCTAGAGCCTATGATAGATGGAAAAATGGCATACAATATCCAAATATTTCCGAGAGAACCAAGATTTAAAGAATTCTTGCCAGACAAGGAAATTATTATACCTTTGAGTGAAGTAAGGGATTTAATAGGATTTCGATTTATGCCGAATATTGAGATTTTCGGTGGAGTTGCAATGAGGTTTGCAGAATGGACATACGCCACCAAACTTATTGAGTATGAACTGGATAAGGGAGATATATTTACACGAGACGGATCGCTTCAAACAGGATATAAAGATGAAATCTTGTTAGTGAGAGAGTTACACTCGGCAGCCGAGGAGAAAAGTGTCTATATTACGGGACTCTCGAAGACGTGTAGGTTGATTACAAAGAGTGGAGATTCCTTAATTTCATTAGTTGATATGATAGCAAGTAAAAAATATCCAGAAGAAAAATGGTATTTTCATCCAATTTATAAAATAACTAGGGCGGATAATTTAGCAGACGTCTATTTCGTGAAACTTCATAAATTTGCCCGTTCACCTTTTAGGTTTGATATTTATTTGGACCAATCAGAAAAGTTAGATCAACAAGAAAAAGAAGTTATAATCTCAAATCTAGCCATAAATTCTACTGATTTATCGTTTCCAGGTTATCCGTATGGCTTAATAAAGGTAGATCAATTGTCGAGAGTAGGTGCAAGGGAAATTGGCCCTCAAAAAATTCAGTTAATGTCTGAATTCGATTCGGATTTATATGCTAAATATATTTTACCTCGCATTCGCTCTATCGATGCGCATGATTTATTAAATGCAATAAGAAAAAACTAGAAAAAAACAATGGAATAAAATTATAATTTTAAAATAATTATGAGTGTAATAAAAAATGACAGAATTAGGTAATAAAATAGGAAGTTTCGTGTCAGGGTCTTTTGCAAAATTAATGTTACGGCAAAAATCCGACGAAGATTTTGAGATTGGAGAATTGATTGTCGCTGGAAAAAGTATGGAGGAATATTCAATCTTCCAGATTAAAGATCTATTCTACGGAAGCCAAATTCCTGATAGTTCTTTGGAGTTAATGGCAGGGTATGGATTGGAAAGAGAACGTTCAAATCTCAAAATTTACGAGCCCGAACTGAGAAATTACGTGCTTGCTCACGCAAGAGAATTAATTTCTGTTAGAAAAAATAAGGTCTTAGAAAAATATGAGCTTACAAGTCCCAAAAAATTACCCAAATTCTTCTCAGATGTTTTCGAATTAGAGGAATCTCATCTTCAATTTTTTCAAGAAGAAGAGATTGAGACGCCATTAAATCTTGGTAAAGTGCGTTCCGGTTCTAAAGTCTTAGATATAAATGTAAAGGTTAATGCTACTGAGGTATTAAAACATCACATATTAATACCCGCAGCAACAGGAAGAGGTAAATCAAATTTAGTAAAAACAATGCTCTACGGTCTTTTGGATAACGAAAAGTGTGGAAAATTAATATTTGACCCTCATAATGAATATTATGGAACAATAACTCAAAAGGGTTTGAGAGATCATCCAAGAAGTCCTGAATTCTTAGAATATTATACTATTAGAGATACATCAGGAGCTAACGATTTGAAATTTAATATGAATCTCATTAATCCAGCTCATATTATCGGGAGTATAGAGCTTACAGACGCCCAAAAACAAGCGATCGTAGTGTTTTATCGATCTGATAGAAAAAAGTGGATTCAAAATATATATGAAGATCACACTTTAGAAGAACTTAAAAAAAAAGGAATTCAACTTACAACTATCGAAGTTCTAAGGAGGAAGCTTGGTCTATTATTAAACCTTTATCTTGAAGACGACGGAACTCTAACCGAAAAAGGGATCTACTCATCGAGTGGCTACGAGCAAACTACCCACGCTATAATAAGTTCTTTATCAAAAGGTAAAACAGTAATAATCGACACATCTTTATTAGAAGGTGCAGAAGAAATATTTATTGCATCTATTATCGTAGAAGGTGTTTTTAAAGAATATAAAAACCTTAAGTTTCAAGATAAATTACACGAAAGACCCGTTATTTCGATCGTAATCGAAGAAGCTCCGCGTGTTATAGGAAAAAAAGTGTTAGAATCAATTGATAATGTCTTTGGAAAAATCGCACGAGAAGGAAGAAAATTTCAAATTGGTCTTATTGCAATTACACAGCTTCCAAGTATAATCGATCGTGAAATATTGGCAAATATGAATACGAAAATTATTCTTGGTAACGAGATGGGTCCAGAACGCAGGGCTTTAATTGATAGTGCTGCACAAGACTTATCGGATGATAATCAAGCAATCGGAAGTCTTGATAAAGGAGAGGCCATTGTTACATCTACCTTTACTAAATTTGCAGTTCCAATTAGCATTCCTTTATTTGAAGATTTTATTAAGGAAGGTAAACAAAAACAAAATTCAAAAACTAAAATAGTATCGCCAGGATTTTCTTGAATCTTAATTTAATAAAAAATAGGAAAATGTGAAAAGGATGTTTGTAAAATTCGCCCATTTATCTGATTGTCATTTGGGAGCTTGGAGAAATGAGATATTAAATCAAATGGGATACGAAGCGTTCGAGCAGGCAATTAATAAAATTGCTGAAGAGGAAGTAGACTTTGTTATTATTAGTGGCGATTTATTTGATATAAGTAATCCAAAAGTAGATGTTGTGGATTTAGCTGTAAGGGAGTTAAAAAAATTACGCGATAAAAACATACCTGTCTATGGGATAATGGGCTCACATGATTTTTCTCCATCCGATAATTCTATGATCCGTCCCTTAATTTCGGCAGGACTCTTTATTGACGTATCTAAAGGCGAACTCACGGATGATAAAAAATTAAAATTACATTTTATCCAAGATTCAAAAACGGGTATAAAATTAACGGGATTACGAGCACGAAAAAGAAGTTTAGAAATCGAAGATTATAAGCGATTACTACGAGAAGATTTAGAGAACGAAAAAGGAATTAAAATATTTGTATTACACACTATGCTGAGCGAATTAAAACCAGTAGAATTCAAAGATATGGAATCTGCTCCTAAATCGCTATTACCCCAAGATTTTGCTTATTATGCCGGTGGCCATCTTCATAAGACTGTTCCTGAAAAATTACGAGAAGGAGATCACACTCTTATTGTTGATCAAAGTAATAAAATTATTTATCCTGGATCGCTTTATCCAACGGATTTTCGCGAGCTTGAAAAATATCAATATGGTGGCTTCTGTATCGTTTCTGGAGATATTAACGTCGAATCTCAAAGTTCAGATTTTAAGATTACATTTATTCCAATAAAACCAAGAGAAATTCTTACACTGATAATTGATTGCACTAATAAAACTGCTATAGATGCTTTAGAACTTATTGACCAAAAAATTTCAGCTTTAAGTGCTGAAGATAAAATTGTAACAGTTCGAATTATAGGTTCGCTTACCTCTGGTAGAACGTATGAGATTAAATCAAACGAAATTGCAGAACAATTAAGAAATAAAGGAGCGCTTGAGGTATTAATAAATAAAAATGCTCTTACATCCAAAGAATACGCTCCAATTAGCGTTGCAGTTGGAAAAACAAACAAGGAGATCGAAGAGGCGCTCATTCACGAACATGCTGAAAAAACCGATATGAAAAAAACATCTAAAAAAGACATGGAAAATAAAATCCATGGAATCTTAGGAGTATTAGGTACTGATAGAAAAGAAGGAACTCAAGTCAGAGAATATAACGAAGAACTGTTGCGTCAATTTCTTAAGATTTTTGATTTAAATAAAACGGGGAAGAACCTATGATTTTGGAATCGATTAAAATAGGGAATATTAGAAGTATCAAAAATTTAGATCTTACTTTTCCCCGGTCAACAATGCTTTTTTATGGAGATATCGGTAGTGGAAAAAGTTCAGTTCTAAAGGCAATCGAATTTGCTTTATTTGGAACGCTAACGAGCGCCGATTTAAGTGGAGATTCTGTCTTACGTCGAGGTGAAAGCAGTGCGTCTGTAGAGTTAACATTTTTACTCGATAACGATAAATACGTAATAAAGAGAGGGCTTTCAAAAAATAAAAAGGGGAATGTTTCGCAGACAAAAGGTTCGTTAACGATAAACGAGAGCGAAACATCTTACGCGGCAACTGATCTACGTAGAAAGATTTTAGAAACGCTCAACTATTCAGTTACTCGATACGAACGGGCACAAAAAATTGATTTGTTTCGATATACGGTATATACCCCCCAAGAATCAGTAAAAGAGATTTTAGAAGCCGATCCAGATAAACGATTTGAAATTTTAAAGGATGTATTTGGTATTGAGAAATACGAAGTTGCTTTAAGAAATATCAAGATTATTGGCGATTTTTTACGAGACGATATTAAAGAGACTGAAATTCGAATCGGTCAATTTGAAGGAATCGAAGATCTGATTCCACAAAAAGAAATCGAACTAAGAGACCAAGAGAGCAAAATTAGTGGTATGGAGAAGGAGAGCAAATTAAAACAAAACGAGGTTGATCTTGTTCAAAAGGATCTTAATGCCATAAAAACAAAAAAAGAAGATGTATCAAAGAAAATAATAGAACTGGATAGTAAAGAAGAGAAATTTAAAGAATATACTGAACTAAGAGAGCAACACGCTAAAGATCTAAACACTGCCCAGAATAACATTAAGGCGAACGAAGAAGAAGCTAAAAAAATTATATTAGCTGAACTGTCAATAGATTTAACTGAAGACCAGATACGTGAACAGATCTCTAAAACCCGAAAACAAATATCCGAAAAAGAAAAAAAGAGAGCAGTTATCGAACAAAAAATTAAAGATATTGACGAATTGTTAGAAAAAGGAAAATGTTCGTTATGCGGACAAGAAATTCACGAAGAGAAAAGATTTAGAGCAGAATTAAAGGACGAATTAGGAAAAGTTGAATCGTTTTCAAACGAAATAGATGTATCATCAAAAAAAATTGACGTATTAGAAGTTAATCTGAAGGATTTACAAGAATTTACCGCAAATAAAAGCAAAATAGAATTATACGAAAAACTAGTAGAAGCGAGCAAAAGACAAGAGAAAGATAGTCAGAACAAACTCGACGAAATCATAAAAAAATTAGATCAGCTACAAAAAGATATAGATGGAATGTTAAAAGCTTTTAAAATTACTGATATAACAGAATTAAAAAAATTAGACTCGGAGATTAAAGAAAATCTAGAGTCTTTTGAAAAGAAGATAGAAGAATTGAAAGCCCAAAAAAATGCTATTGAAATAGATTTAAGTGCTGAAAGGACAAAACAAGAGTATATGAAAAAAGAAGTTAACGAATTAAAAGCCGGATTAGAAGATAAGAAGAAATTAAAAGAGAAGCTGGAATACTCTACTGAAATAAAAAATTGGGTAAAAGATCAATTTCCTGTTTTACTAAGGGATATTGAAAGGCAGATATTAATTTCGAGCGCTCGCGATTTTAATGTGTTTTTTAAAGAATGGTTTAACGTCTTAGTTGAGGAAGGAAATATAGAAGTTGAGATTCGCCCCGACGATTTTCAGCCAATAATCAACGTTAACGGTTACGATTCTCCATTTCATGACCTATCAGGAGGAGAAAAGAGTGCAATATCGTTAGCTTACAGGTTAGGACTAACTAAAATCATTAACGAAAGATATCAAGACGTTAAAACTAAAGATTTATTAATTTTAGACGAACCCACCGATGGTTTTAGTCAACAGCAAGTCAACCGGATGCAAGAAATATTCGATACACTCAATACAGCTCAGATGATAATCATTTCTCATGAAAGATCGCTGGATTCCTTTATAACAGACATTTTTACGTTCAAGAAGGGAAATCATCAAACAAAAGTGGTTAAAGAAACAATAGAATAATGAGTAATATGATAGATTTCTTAAGATTTTCAATATTACATTATCAATTGTTAAATTAATTGTGACTCATACTTTATATTTTTGAAAATAAATAAAAACTTTAATAAATCTCAAGCTAATAATGTGAAAGAAATCATGATAAACGATGATGTTTTATCATCTGAAGCGAATCATCCCCTCTTTAACTCGTTCACGTTTGTAAAAGGGATTGGCATTAAAACAGAAATAACACTCAGAGAATTAGGGATATCTTGTTGGAATGACGTGATAAAAAAGCAGTGTCCTAAATTGTTTCCAAAACAAAAGTGGTATGCTATATGGAATGGCGTCAATTCAGCAATTGAAGCTCTTAAAACCCTCAATATTTCCCAATTAACAAATCTTATACCCAAAATACAACATTGGAAGATAATTCCAAACTTTATTAATCGCATAGCTTACCTCGATATTGAGACGACGGGTCTAAGTCCTCATTATAGCCATATAACGACTATTGCTGTTTATGATGGAACGAAAGTTCATGATTTTGTTCGAGGTGACAACTTAAATGAATTTTCCACGTTTATTTCAAAATTTCCGGCAATAGCAACATTTTATGGCAAAGCTTTTGATATTCCATTTATCAAGCAAGAAATGGGAATCGCATTTAATCAGATCCATTTTGACGTGTGCTTCTTACTCAAGAGATTAGAGATAAAAGGCGGGTTAAAAAAAATTGAGAAAAGGTTTGGAATCTCGCGCGGAGCTCTTGAAGATTTGGACGGCTATACTGCGGTGCTCTTATGGGACAAATTTAAAAAAACCAAGAAAAAAGAATATCTCGAAACGTTATTAGCCTATAACAACGAAGACGTTATAAACCTCGAGTTTCTCTTGTATAAAGCCTTCAATTTATTGATAGAAAGAGAACAAACCCTTACAGCTCCTTTAGAACTTCCAAAGAAGCAGGTTACAAATCCTTTTCGAGCAAATAAACGGGTAGTGCGGGAAGTTTTAGGAAGAAGGACCTATTTTTAGGGTTAAAACTCAAAAATTGTAGTTATTTCTTACCAAGCTTATCTGCCGTCGTAAATAACGATCCATCGCTTTTTTTTGGATTCTTTTTGTCAATCGGAGTGGGTTTATAGCGAACCGACGATCTTTTATAGACTTTAGGCTTCAATTCTTCAACAAATTTAGATATGCGCACTGTCTGAGGTCCTCTGTAGGATTCTATTACTGCAGGCGAAATCAGATACAATTCGTCCTTCGTTCTGGTTGTTGCCACGTAAAACACCCTTCTTTCCTCTTCGTAAGCGTCAGCATCGCCAACCACCCTACTGGATGGAAAAAAATCTTCGCACAACATTGGGATGAACACTACCCGCCATTCCAAACCCTTAGCCCGATGAATAGTAGATAAGACCAGCGGTTTTTCTTCTTCGTTCGGAGAGCCCATTGAGAACGTTTTAGACTCAATAGCTGAGGCGTTCAAACTTAAGTTCTCTAAAAATTTTTGAGTGGTAGGATAATTTTGAGCGTAAACTCCTAATTGATGTAAATCTTCTATTCTATCTTGCCAATTATCGTACTTAGCCTTAATATGATCTTCAAGCGCTTCTATTAACTTTCTAATTACTTCAGTTGGAGCGTCTTCAATTGTAAAACCAATTAACTGTTTGGTATGAGAAATTAGGTTTTTAACGCCGTCTTTTGAGATTCTTGATCCTTTGAGCTGCTTAGCAATAAACGTATTGCTCGAAATGTTGACGATTGGATCCTCAGTTTTTGAGATTGCTTCAAAAATCTTTGATCCTGAAACATTACCAATGCCTGAGATAATGCTAAATATTCGAGACCAAGAGATTTCGTCGTAAGGATTTTCAATTACGCGTAAATGAGCTAACATATCTTTTATGTGGGCTTTTTCGAAAAACGCTACTCCTGCTCGGACTTCGTAGGGGATGTTTTTTGCTTTTAACTCCAGCTCGATTCTTAAAGTATGAAAACCTGCTCGTACGAGAATTGCCATTTCATTTAGTTTATATCCATCTTGGCGTAATTGTAAAATTTGGTTTGCGATGAATCGCGCTTGGTCTTTGTTGTCTCCTAAATTTACTTGAAACGGTTTGACACCACTCGGTCTCGTAGCTCTCATAGATTTTTTAAATTGATTTTCGTTGTGGTCGATACAATCGTTCGCTAACTCTAAAATTTGAGGGATGCTCCGATAATTGTAGGTAATGGTGTATCTTTTGCATTTTTTGTAGTTCTTTTCAAAATTCAATATGTTCTGAAAATTAGCCCCTCGAAACGCGTATATACTCTGGGCATCATCTCCAACCGCCATAATATTCTGTTCTGGATTTTGCAATACGATTTTATGAATAATTTCGTCTTGGATATAGTTAGTATCTTGATATTCGTCAACCAATACGTATTTAATCTTACTAGCGATTAGTTTAGCGATGTTTCTTTCGTCGAGCAATCTACTCCAGAATACCAGCAGATCGTCGAAATCTAATAAGCCGTCGTCTGCTTTTTTAGTTTTATAAATTTTAATAACTTCGTTTAATTTAGCAAGAACAGGATCGCTATCAAACTGACCGTATTTCCATTGGACCACTTCCCGAATAGATTTGTTACAATTAATCGAAAACGATAAAATTGATTTGACCATTGCTGATGTGGGAAACCGCTCTTCGAGGTCTTTTACACCTACTTTGTCGATTGATAGTTTCATCAATCCTTTAGCGTCGGTCTCGTCCATTATAGTAAAATTAGGCTTTAGTCCAAGCGTTTTTGCGTAAATCCTCAAGAAGCGATTAGCGATTGAGTGAAAAGTACCCCCCCATATACCTTTTGGTTTTTTTCCAAGTAGAATTTCTACGCGTTTAATCATTTCGTGAGCGGCTTTATTGGTGAACGTCACCAACATTATCTGGCTCGGTTTCACTCCCGATACTAAAAGCTTAGCAACGGAATAGACGATCGTTCTCGTTTTTCCAGAGCCAGCTCCGGCAATAACCAGCATTGGTCCTTGGATATTGTTGACAATTTCGAGTTGTTCTTCGTTTAAATCTGCCTCAAAATCGATCTCGTTGTATTCCTCTATTATTTCTGGTTTTTCGACATCTTCTAGAGATTTCGCGTAGTCTTCGTCGTAAAATTCAAAGACAAATTCCTCCTCTCCACCCTCTTTTTTTTGCGTCATTCGTGAATCTCTTGAATTTTTTTATGTTATTATCATTTTAGTTTTAAATTAAGTTTTTCTTGGTTTCCAGTAAAGCTCAATTCCAAATTTTAAATTAATATTTTGAGCCTTCTTTTCATCTTTTGCCCAGCCGCCCTTAATTACTGATTTAGGGATAAAAAGAACTTTATCATCTATATTCCTCCCAAACATAACAGCCAAAGATGTTTCAAGTTCGTAAAAAATTTTCTCTACATAACTCCCGCCTTCTACCATGTTGTACGCGAAAGAAACAATTTCCATGTTGTCTTTATCAGTAATATTAATCGACCTATGATGATTTAAATCGTTAGAAATTAAGTCCAATTAGTTTTATGTCTTTTATTTTTTAGAGATAACAGAATTCGACAAAATTTTATAATATAGTAACAATCATTTTACTATTTAAATTTTTGCCAAACTTTATGCTAGTCAACTTGTTAGTAGTAGTAGTAAATAAAAACGCTATTCGACCAAATACCGCAATATATCTTTACAATTTACAACTTGTCTTTACAAATTCAACTTTTTTCATCGTAAAAAATCTAAATATTTTTTTTTGAAAGCAATTGTAAGCCTTTTTGGAAAAGTAATTCTCTGAATTTGAAGACAAATATAGTAAACACTAAAGTTCAAACTCGTACATTCTTAAACTCTCGTTTTAAAGCGTATTTGGAACTGTGGGGGTTGCTGCAAAACATTCTACGGTCATTAAAAAAAAAAACTTAAAGATAATCCAATTCTTCCCTGAGCTGTGACTAGGTAGACTCAAGCTTGTACAGAGGATAAGCGAATTTGTGAGATTTCTTAGTTGAAAACAAATTGGTATCAAAAATTGGACAGGGATTTATGAGTTCACTTAGTTCTGTCTATTACTTTAAGAACTCCTCAATTAAGTTATATACTTTTTCAAGTATTTTTATTTCCGGTAAGAAGGTTAATCTCATATGTCCTTTCCCATATTCACCAAAACCTGAGCCATAGACTAAACAAACTCCAGTTTCTTTAAGTAAATTAACAACTAATTCCTTATCATCTTTCCATTTCTTTAATTCTTCTAGATTTAGTTTAGGGAAAAGATAAAAGGCACCATTAGGCTTAACGCATGTAATACCTTCAATTTTACGCAACCTATCGTATGAATAATCACGTCTTTCTTTAAGTTTTCTAACCATATCAACGGTATGGCCACTAGGAGTTCTTAAAATGTCAATTGCAGCGAATTGTGCAATAGAACTAGCAGAAAGACGAGCACGAGCCAATTTAGCGATGCCGTTTTTTAATTCTTCCAGTTTATTTTCTGGATCATGATAGTATAGATATCCAAGCCTCCACCCCGTAATTAAGTGAGTTTTTGAGAACCCATTTAATCCAATTATAGGAACATCTTTAGTTAACGACGCAGGACATACATAAGGCTTTTCATAAGTAATCTGATCGTAAATCTCATCTGATAAAATTGGTAGGTTATACTCTCCAGCAAGATCGATTATCTGTTTGATTTTTTTCTCTCCGTATAAAACTCCCGTCGGATTATTAGGAGAACATATTAATACCGCTTGAGTTTTCTTAGTAATTTTTTTTCTTAAATCTTCAATATTGGGTTCCCAATCTTGTTGTTCATCTAGTATATATTCAACTGGTTTACCATCATAAAACTTAGTATAATTGATATATAGGGGATAAGATGGACCAGGTATGAGTAATTCTTTACCGTTTTCGATTAAACTCGAAATAATAAAGTTTATTCCCTCTGTAACACCCGATGTTACAACGATCTCGTCAGTACTAACGTTAAGATTTTGTCTCTTAAGGAGTTTACTTATTTCTTCTCTTAATTCAATTACTCCCAATGAATCTACATAATAATTCTTGCCTTTACTACTATATTCTGATAATGCATCCGAAATAAATCTTGGAGTCTGAAAATCGTAGGCAACTGGATCGCCTATGTTTAAATGGTATACGGTTTTACCACTTTTAGCAACTTCTTGAGCTACAGCTGCGATCTCTCGAATCGCATACTCTACGCCTTTTACCCTATTAGTGAGCATACTAATTATCCATTAACTTTTGAATTAAAATTAATCTAATACAATTAAGTTTATGGAAAGAAGAATTAAATAGCTTATCTTTCTGTAGAATGAGGTTAATTGAAATAAAAAAAGTTAAAACTGAAATTCCCTATTACGTAATTTTGATACCAAATGCCCTCTTGAGAGTAGCTGGATTCCAAATTGCGAACTATAATCACGCGAGAAATCTGTGGCGATGTTACAAATCATAATTCCACCTTCTATTTCTGGTATATCAACACAAGCTTTATGAAGTTGACGTAGTTGTGTAATAGAGATTTCTCTTTTCCAATCCCGAACAAAAACGCCATATTTCCCATACTTACCGTTACTAACAACAGCGTTAAATGTCCATAATTTTCCGGATAGACCCTTTAATTTTTTAGGTCCATGCATAAACTCATATTTCTCAGAAAAGACCTTTTCAGTTAACTCTGTTAACGATTTATCTCCTAATGACATAAAATCACTTATTTGTTTATATAAATATATTTTGTAAGTAATATATAAGTGTTATTTAGATAGATATGGAAAGTAATCTTAAAAATAAGTAATACGCAGATGATATCATCAGAATATGTGTAAGTTTGAAGATTACTTAACTTCATACAATACCGACAAAAATCTAGACCCGCACAATTTAGTTATTAAGTATTAAAATATTTATAATTCAGTAATTTATACAAAGGATAGTGCCCCTCTACATCGGGACCTTCCATCTTTATGTATGTATAAAGATTTGACTGCAAAAATTCAATGAGTTTACTGGCAATCTCATTACAAATCTCATCACAATTAATAAAATCCTCAACGAGAAAATGACACTTGCTATTATGTTTAACACAGAATTTTTTCATTTGTAAAGATATGCCCTCAGCAGATAAAAGGCCAATATGGTTCCACAGATCTTTAAATCCCCCTAAACTATGGGGAGCAATGCTATTAAGTGCTTCTTTTAAGGTCCTAAGATTTGTTTGAGCGTTCTTAGTATCTAAGGTATCTAATCTCTTTTTAATTAAAGTTAATTCTTTTTTAGCTTCGATTTTGCATAAAAAAATATATTTCTGTAAGAGTTCTTCAGCTTTTCTTGCTTTTTTAGGATATTTTATTGTCCACCCCGAGACTTTCTTACAACTTATGCCTTTATTCTCTTGATTTGAGAATCCAGTAGGATAAATCCAGCATTGAGGTGGCTTTATTCCAGAATTGTGAATTAAACATCCATTTATTTCTTTATCGAATAAAAAACATTTTCCTGTTTTTTCATTAAATCTTAACTGAAAAGAAAAGATATTACTTCTAATAAAATCGTTTACGCTAGCATATCCTCTTTTAATATATTCTTTAGCAAGAACCTTTGGAATATCAATTTTAATAGAACAACAATCTCCTTTACAAATTTGAGGATCTATACAATTTGGACCTTCAATAGCAGATTTCATAAAATTATTAAATTGTACAACAACTTGCCAAAAGTAAGTGTTATTTTGATCTATCAAGACATAAAAATAATCCTAATATTTATTAAAAAATTCTCCATTTCAGATAATTAATAATTTTATTCTTTTCAGTAAAAATTCCTTATAGTGTGAGATATGAATTCTTACGAGCGTTATATAGCAGTTTACGACGATAGTAAACGAAAGAAGCTCGATAGAGTTCCAACCCACGTTCAATATATCAGAGAGGAATTTATTGTTAAAAATAAAGAAAAAATATTAAGACATTACACTGGAAAATTATTCAACGATCTTTACTTTGATATCCCTATGATCTTAGGGTTTGATTCTATTTTTGCTCCATTTCCCCAAAGTTTAAAATTTAAAAGCATTAAAATCGATAATGGGGAAGGAAAGAGCGTTAGAATTCGAGAAAATGGACAAGCACCCAGGCATAAGACAACATATTATGAAGGAGGTTATGTTAAAAATCTAGATATTTTAAACGAGCTTATAGCTAACTCAAAGATTGTAGAGAATTACGAGATAATTAATAAAACTATAACTCGATATGAAAAGATATCACCCTACATTTTTCCTGTTTTAACAGTAGACGGTATATTCGATCGAGTGTGGAAAAGTATGGGTATGATTGATTTTAGCTATCATTTCAATAAAAACACAACCCTTTATAGAGAATTGATTAAATTCTACGCTCACTTAACTCAAACTAATCTGAAAGGTTTAATAAACGCGACAGGAAAAAGAGGTAAGGTTATCACCCTTTTAGATGATGTTGCATATAAGGGGCGACTTATGATTTCACCTAAAAGGTGGGAAGAAGATTTTATGCCCTATTACAAAAGAATTAATTCAATTATTTCAGACGCTAATATGATTTCTCAAATACATACAGATGGAGACGCTACTGCTTTGATTTCCTCTCTTAAGAAAGCTGGATTTCGAGGATTACAAGGATTCGAAGGGGGGTGTGATCCTAATTACATCAATGAACACCATCCAGACTTTGTTTTAATTGGTTTTGGAGATGTGTCTTTTACACTACCATACGGAACGAGTTACCAAATCGAGTTACATGTAAAGCAATTATTGGATGTATTAAAAGAAAATAGGCATTTTATTCTAGGACCAAGTACAGTAATATTTAAAGAGATACCTTTAAAAAATGTAAAGAAGTTTATTAATACTGCAAAAGATTATGGAAAATATAATTGAATATTATTTTTCTTTAATTTATTTTGTACACTTTCAAATTCGAGTGGATATTTCTTAGTTTTATTGTTTCTTGATTTTTTTTATTTCTTCTTTTATATTTTCTTGAAGATTCTTTACTTCGCGCATTTGTTTACTAATTACATCTATATCTCTTTTTAAAGGAGTAGTATCTGATCGTTTTCCTTTCTCTAAGTCGCTCCTAATTAAATTATACGACTTTATCTGGTTGATATTATTTATGATATACTCTGTCACATCTTTCCTGTCTGTTTTAATTCGTTGTAGAGTATCTAAAATTATTTTAATATTATCAATAGAATTCGCCCAATAGCTCAAATTTTCGTTCTCTCTTAAAGAATCAATCGCTTGATCGATAAATTCTAAAGCTATTAAAAATACATTTTCAGAGTTAATTTCATGGGTCTGACTTTTTGAAAAAGGTTCTAATCCTATTTCACCTAAAATATCGGAACCGTAGTTAATTAAAATGTTTTCGATAGATAATTGATGTTCAGGAACATCATCTCTTGGATTGATTTCAGTGATTTCTGTCATAAGTTTGAGTTCTTCCAACTCAATTTGGGTAATCAATGGAGTGAAGCGTACTTGAAGGTGCTTTTTTCCATAAAATTCGTTTCCTATACGTATTATTTGAGTGTAGTTTTGTATAAAATTTTCACCAATGGGGGCGAATAAAACCCCGTCTGAAGAATCAAGCTGAAGTAACAATGGATAAATTCTTTCTTGCTTTATAGCACCAGTTACAAGAATTTTTTGCCACGGAGCTAATTCAGGGAGGCCGTTTAGTGGATTATCTACAATTACCCTTACTTTATCTTGAAGACCATTTATCTCTAAATTATCTTGCGTAATATTAGCAATATCTTGATTTGCTTCTAATATTACGATTTTCCCTTTAGGGGCTAACTTATGTGCAAGTGCGGCAATATACCCACTTTTAGCCCCTAAGATAAGAAGATCGTCATCTTCTTCTAATAATAACTGTTGTAGCATAATTGAAATCATATGCGGAGCAGATATAGTTCTAAGCGTTTCAGGGTTCTCTTTATTCAAGTAAAATAACATTGGAGCATCGGTATAAATTTTAAAATAGCTATGTAATTCTTTAGGTATAAACTTCTTTAGAGGTACATCTAAAAAGGCTTTAACTAATCGGATATCTCTCAAGTACCCATTATAAATTAGGGTAAACAACAGCTGAATTTTAGACCGAAATAATTTGCGACTCTCCATTTAAACTACAAGATAATGATAAAATTTATAGTTATTATATCTTTTTATATTAAAATATTCGATCTTCATAACTATGTCACAACTTTAGGTTTTTACTTTTATGTTTGTTTTAGATGCATCAAACATCAAAAATGCACGGATTACGATATTTTTGATAACTTTCAATACGCTCCTGTATCTTTTTTTCTCATTTGGTTTCGAAGATGTATTTTATTTATTAGTTCAAATCAATAGTAAAGTGGTCTATGATTTAGAACTATGGCGTTTAGTAACATCAATGTTTCTACACGGAGATGCTCTTCACCTTTTATCAAATATGGTTTCTCTATTGATATTTGGATCGTATGTTGAACTCAGTTTTTCAAAGTATAAATTTGTCTTAATATACTTCATTTCAGGTTTTCTAGGAAGTTTGTTTACTATATTTCTTTTACCTCTAAACACGATTAGTTTAGGAGCCTCTGGTGCAATTTTTGGGTTAATAGGGGCTGCTCTATCAATTTTGATAGTAGATAGAAACAATCCTTTAATTATTTTAGGATTGATCTATGCTTTTTACTTCGTGATCACATCCTTCTCTCCTGGAATCAACTACTTTGCTCATATTTTTGGGTTATTAGGAGGTTTCTCAACAGGATATATTCTCAGAAAAAATATACATAATGAACAACCATATTGAACCCACTATTTTTTTTTCCTTTTATTTTTCATTGCTAACTCCATTGTAAAATCTTTTGGGCATATGGCAGTTAATGGGCATGAATCACATTTAGGATGAACAGGTAAACAAATTTCTTGACCAAATCGTACAAATAAGCGATTTACCCTAATCCACTGGCTTTTTGGCAGGATTTCTTTTAATCTTTTCTCAGTTTGCTCCGGTTTAGTTGTTTTAATCCATCCTAATCTATTTGGTATCCTATGTACATGCGTATCCACTGGGATTGCAGGAATATTAAATGCATATACCAACACACAATTCGCTGTTTTTGCGCCTACCCCTGGTAAAGAAACCAACTCGTTGAAATCACACGGTACTTTTCCCATATAATCTTCTGAAATGATCTGAGAGACTTCTTTTATACGAGCAGCTTTAACCTTATAAAATCCTGATTTACGCACTAATTTCTCTAGGATTTCAATATTTGCGTTAGAAATATCTCGTGGAGTTTTATATCTGGAAAATAAATTCTTGGTAACTTCTTCAGTGCTCGAATCTCTCGTTCTTGCAGAGAGAATTGTCGATATTAATATTTTAAAGGGATCATTTTTTTTCTTTGCTAATTGATCTAAATGTGCTTCTCCTTCTATAGATTTCTCTATTTCATCGAGAGTTTCTACATAATTCATAGCTTAGCTTGATTCATCGATTTTTTCGAAAACATAAATTTTTCTTTTGACAATTTGGCTTTTTTTAGCATCAAGGATTGATCTAACATGCTTTTGTTTAAATTGGAGCTTATTATTTGATTTGTTTACGATTCTATTTAAATCTAGCATTGGTACAAGTTTGAATTTGTAAAAGTTAGCCATTTCTTCTATTCTTAATTGTACCTCTCCTCCGTCGATAGTGCTAAAAACGGGTGCGATTATACTAATCCTACCCTTTGGAGCTAAAACTTTGAAACTTTCCCTAAAAGTGGCTTTGAATAATGGATTTAATTTCGATTCAATCAAGTCAACAATTTCAGTATAATATGGTGTTTGCGTGTAAAATGGACCCAACTCTGGTTCGGTACAAATCCCGTCAAATCTTTCATTCTTTAAAACTGAAGATAGTTGATTGATGTCAACTCTTTTAATTCTCTCGTTTAGCATATATGGCACTGTTTCTTCGAGTTCGTTTAATAACCAGTTTATGTTTCTTTCAGTATTTTTCACTTTAGTTTCGTTAATGTCCGTTCCAAAAATTTGAAAGTCTTCAATCAAGGCAAATAATAATATAGTCCCATTTCCAACAAATGGATCCAGAATTATTTTCTTCTCTCTCTGTTCAAATAAATTTAGAAAGTTTAACATTATGAGAGACAATTTTGGTGAAATTGCGCTTTTAAACTCTTTAAACGGTTTTTCTTCATCAACGTGTTTTTTGAAGCTAGGATCGTCGCAAGTAAGCGTTCTAGCAATGTAAAAACCTTCCTCTGTGAATCCGAATATAATCTCAGCTCGGTCCTTATTAAACAAACCGTATTTAATAATATGATGAGGGAATATTGGGTTTAAATTACCTGCGTCAATATTTTCTTGAGGGTATTTATAATATAAGGATTTCTTAGCACCATTTTCTTTTAATAAGGTCATGATTTCTTTATTTAAAAACGGTAGGAAGTGTTTTAGGAGCACTTCAGAATAATAATTATCGTCATAGAGATTAGGGTAAATTGAAACAGCAAAAAATAAACTTTCCCTTCTAATACTAGGAAAAACCTTTTTTAAAGATGAGTCGATAACTTTAAGAATCTCTTTCCTCTTTACTTCGATCTGCTTATACTTTTCGATTTGTAATGGAAACGCAAAATGCACGGTTTGGATGTCAATAAAATCATAAATTTCGGCGATTTTTTGGCATCCGCCTAGAATGTATTGAAGCTCCATTAGTTTATTAATGTATAATCTAACTTCATGCAAATCATCGAATTCTACAATGGCAACATTCGCCGAATAATCTGTAATTCGACCTTTAAACTGTATTGAATTTTTCAATACATGATCTAATTCAGCTAAGGATAAAAGCCAGTTTTTTCCTAAAACAAATAGAAAGCGATTCATTATCAATTAAAAATAGGTTGCTTAGGTTTAAAAAGCAAGCATGTTATTAGTAGTTTTAGTTAAGGAAGAATAAGTTAGTCTTTACCTAATACATATCGAATTATACGTATTATGTCAGCTTTACGACTATTGGGGGGCAGATTTATATCGTTAGTAGTGCAATAATTTTTCAATTCCTTAACGGTTAGACTATTTAAATCCTCAGGTAAGTCACCTATTAGATCAGCATTAACTCGAACTTTTTTGTCTGTTTCTTCGCTGGAATCTTCATTATCTCCAGTTATAGTGCGCTCATATTTTTCACCTGAGATATTTTCAATTGCACTTATGATAGAGTCCAGATCTTCTTTCTTTCTTTTCGGGAGCAGAGATATAACCTCTTCCTCTTCTGGTTCTTTAATTTTTGTTTTCTGTTCTCGTTTCCTTTGATACTTCTCATGTTGTAAGGTTTCCATTTCTTTCATTACAGTCTGATAATTATCTTTAAAATATTTCAAACTAATATTTATTATATCTGAGAGATTATCCCATCTTTTCTTTTTAACTATTGATTCTCCCCAATGGAATAAATCTCTCTGTAAATCTATAGTGACTACTTTACCTTCATATGTTATATCTAAAGTAAGCCACCTTAGGATATTTGCTATTATAATGTCATTATCAAATGCAGAAAACCCGTACTCTCTTCCTAGAGAAGAGAAGATAGATAAAGTACCGAACGCTGCGACCTGACCGCTGTGATATTCTGAGGTTATAAGTAATGGAACTTTAGGACAATCTTCTTCAATCCATTTTTCTCCATCAAATCGGTTTCTCCAGCAATTCAGACCCCCTCTTACAATGACTTCGACTTTTACATTTTTTTCTGCCTTTGGCAGTTTAAGCGTTCCTAAAGAGCAGGCACTTGATAAAATTATTTTTTTAATATTTTCAGTGATATAGTGCGGTGTAAAATTAACGATCATTGGTCTTTTTTGCATATTAACATAATTTACAGAATCAAAAATTTCATCATCTATAAATTCAAAACCGAAAAACCTGGTTAATTCGTTAATATTAGTTCTATTTATGTGTTCTCCACCCCTCGAGCCAACGATTAGTAAACTTCCACCCTCTCTAACATATTCCTCTAATACTTCTATTTCTCGTGGACTAAGATTAACATTTTTAGGTATAGACATTATGATGGCATTATAATTTTTGATTTTGTCTAATGAATGGAATCCAGCTTCAATTTTCCCTAATTTGTAAGCTGAAGTGAACAGGAACTGAGTGAAATCAGCATAACTCGAAGCCTCTAAGGTTAACATATTATTATGGCTATAATCAAGACCAACTGTAATGTCACTTTTCATAATAAAATCATTCCTAAATATTTGTATTCAAAAATATAATAATTTCCACTTTTAAATATTTACAGTAAAATTATCATTTCTTTTCCTCTAAAATGAAATAATAAAATCGTATAATATAGTCGTTTTATAAAAATAACAGTTACTCGTAAAAAAAAAAGATTAGATTTTAATCTTAATATTCCATCTAGCTAGAAGTAGCGCTATTCCTGCTTCTATCACTATTGGTAGAACTCCAACCAAAAGCATTGTAATTAAAGGATTAGCCACAAGAAAACTTCTATCAAGAAGACCTATTGCAACATCGAAAATGAACGCTAGGATAAAAAGGAGTAGCATATTTTTACCCATTTCTGATAGTACAGGGACTTTAAAGTTCATTTTTTCGAATCCATAGAAAACAGCTATTAAGAAACCAGAAGCTGCGATCGCTAGGAAAGCTAAAGATGTTGTTGCGTCGTGATGTTCTGCAGGTTGGATCCAGTCAAAACAGTAGAATGCAATTATGAAAATGCTTGAAACTGGTAAAATTCTTTTTTTAAATCCAACATTTGGATCTTCCGAATCCATTTTGTACCATTGAGAGAAACAAGTCCCAGCAATAGCAATTGCAGCATGATTTAACGAATTAAACGGAAATGGAATGGTTCCCACTCCTCCAAGCCCTTTATGCTCAAGTAGAGGCGTTGCGTAGAGTATCGCGTGAATAATTAGTATTCCGATGCATACATATAACCGTTTATCTGCACTTTTAGGGATTAAATACGCCAAGAGATAAGCAGCAAAAGTACCAATCGCCAAATTTGCTAAGGTACCATACCATAACACTTCATCCCAAGGAATCCCGTCACCAAAAAGTAACCCTCCAATCAATCCGTCATCTATGAATGCTAACCCATATAGAACTGCCACACGAATAATCCCATGTTTCCATGCGGCTCCAGCGCCTTTTTTTTTCATCCTGCTCGTAAAAGCAATATATCCCACAAAACCTAAGATGAACATGAAAATTTGTTGGCCAATATCAATAATTGTTATTAAAGCTGGATACCCGTCATAGTATTGAAACCCGTGATTTAAAAGGGGTGGTCCTATAGGAGCCTCTCCGGGAAAGTTGCCCGAGAGTGGCCAAGTTATCACTGAAATAATTAGAAATATAATAATTAATCCCCGAAATTGATCTAACCATTCATACCGTTTATGCAAATTAGGTTTTTCTTCTTGCTCTTCTTCAATTCTTTCTTCAACCATTTTTTAATCAACACTTTTTATTTTTCAAATTCTGACAGTAAATATGGCATTTACTAGTTTTGACACTCCTAAATTTAAAAGTATCTCTCCTAAAAAAAGCAAACTTATTATAAGATTACAACGAAATAAAATTAATTTTACAGATTATTAGAAGTGTATCTTAAATATGAAGAAAAGAGAGTTGGTTTCGCTATTTTTCTTTTTGACGTTAATTTTAATCATTATAATGGATAGTGCTTTGTTTCTACCTAATGAAGTATTAATTGCAGCTGATTTAGGAATATATTTTGATGCTCTAGGCATAATCATAGGTATATATACTATCGTAAATGGTATTTCAATTCTAATATTCGGATATTTAACCGATATGATAGAGAGAAAAAAGATTTTAATCCTTGCTGGAGTAATGTGGTCATTAACGGCAATATTGCATATATTTGTGGAAGAATTCTGGCAACTAGTGCTTGTCAGGATCGTAGCAGCAATCGCCGTAAGTGTAACCACTCCACTTGTAATTTCTTATTTAGCAGACATAATCTCATCCGATTCACGTTCTAAATCTTTTGCATTTTGGGGCTTGATAACAAGTATAGGAACCTTGGTTGCAGGAGTATTAGCTTTAGCGTTTAACGTTATTGATTTTGAAGCTATTGAATTACCACTCCTTGAAAAAATTGACTTCATTGCCCTAAATTATCCCAATGTATTACAGACTTGGCAGCTTCCATATTTTTATCTTGGTATCATAGCTCTCATATTTACAATCCTTAATTATTTCATTACTATAGAACCTAAAAGAGCAGCAAAAGAAAAACAATTAGAAGAGGTTTTTTCAGATGAAAATCTGCGGTATTCCTATAAGATCAAAATATCAGATCTAAAATTCGTTTTCAAAAGGAAATCAAACTTCTTCTTGATGTTTAATTTTTTTGATGTGATTGCCTCAGGATTAGTATTAGCCTATATTTTCCCTTACATCCAGCTTGAAATTGGTGTTAGCGTTATCGATATCAAGGTAATCATTTTGTTTTTATTTATAATTGTCTTGGGATTAATAGTTGGACAATTTTGGCTCGCACATTTGGGTGATAAAAAAGTACAGCGTGGAGATCTTTCTGGCAGGGTGAAAATAGCGGTTATATGTTCAATTTTGAATTTACCTTTCTTTTTATTTGGATTTGCGATGACACCTAATGTTGCAAACTCTACTTTCTTCTTTGGTACTTTATTGGTCAACGATATTGGATTTTGGGTTTTGTGGTTAGTCTATTGTACATTTCTAGGTGTAGGTCTCGCTTTTACTATGGGAATTGGTCCCAACTGGTATAGTTCTCTTATTGATGTTAATTTTCCAGAGAATCGAGGGACTATGGTTGCAGTCGGGTCCTTTATAGATTCCATCGGACGAGCCTTAGGTGCAGTTATAGGTGGTTTCGTGGTAACTTTGACAGGAAGCTTTTCTGCGACAATTTTTTGGTCTTTTCTAATATTTGGGATATTTTCTACATGCTTATGGATTCCGCTTTTCTTTACTGCTAAAAAAGATTATATAGAAATAAACGAGGCCATGAAAAATAGAGCATCCTCGTTGAGTAAAATGCAACCAGAGGAATCTCGGTAATAACTTTAACGAGTAATCATTTGTTCATGTTTAATTGATAGTAATTTTTTACTCCAACCAGGAAGGATAAATCCAAGGTAAAAGAAAAAATGTGCTAAGTCTAAGATAATTCTCATTATTATTAATAAAATGGGATCCATCTCAATTATGGCATCAAATATGGCAGAGATTCCAAATAATAGAAAAGCTATCAAAAGAAACCTTCCCTTCCATCGTATCTCGGGTTGTTCTTCCTTTTTCATGGATACTAAAGCAAATTGAACTCCTGTTATGCAAGCAGTCATTATACTCACACCTAAAAATATCAATACAAAACCCTTAAAATCTATGTCATAAGGATTAGTTGGATCTTTTATAATTCCTAATAATGAATCAATAGGTGCTCCAGGAGCTAATATAAGGAAATAAAATAAATACAATTCAAAAAAAATCGATAATGTTCCATATATGATTAGTACTGACTTCCTTTTTTTTGGTTTCAATGTAGTCAAGTATACATTTAACCATGCTAAAATGGCAATGGGTACACCTACAGTTCCAATAAGAACATATACTTGGTAAAGCAGAAATTCTCCAGTGATGATCCAATATAAGTATCCCAATCCACTTGGATACCAAGGGGATAATGTAAAAATTATGCATAAAAAGAAGTTGAAGATTAAAAACTGCCTTGTCCTAATATACTTTATTAAGACAACAGACCCTAATATGAAACCTATTAGTACGGAAATTAAGGCGGTTAAGCCTGAAATTTTTGCTAATTCACTTAGAACTTGAAAAAACATATTCTCTACCTTTGAATTTCAATATTTTTCTAGTTGAGTATCGTAATATAATAAATAACAAAATTAAAGTAATTTAAATTTATTTTTATACAAAAATGAAAATCATTTTTAAAATCATTTTTTATGTACTTTTATATCAAATACAACATGGTATAAACCAGGACCGTAACTTTTTACAAATCTTTTTGTTAATAAATCGCATTTGTAATCATTTCTTTCCGCGATTTCTTTAAACTCATTAAACAACCCTAAGTACTTTTCTTTGTCTACAATTCCCTCATAATGATAAATCGTACCTTCAGCTTTTGCTAAGGTTAACGCTTCGTTTATGAAGTCTTTTGGGGCGGGAAATACTCCCATAATAACACGATCAGCTTTAAGCCCAGATTTACTCAGTTTTATTACTTCAATCTTACTATCTCCTTTTATCGGAGTAATAATGTTCTCACAATGATTAAGCTCTATATTCTCATTTAAATAGTTAAATGAATCAGGGTTCAACTCTATACTAAAAATCTTTTTAGGTTTTGAGTGTTTTGCTATGGGTAAAGAAAAATAACCTATACCAGCGAACATATCAACAATTATCTCGCCTTCTTTTACTAAAGTTGCTAGGAATTTCCTTTCGCTTAGATTTCCCATACTAAACATTATCTTAGTAAAATCAAATTTATAGATCACTCCATGTTCTTTATGTTTAATAATAGAATTTTTGACACCAACTAAATATTCTATCTTTTCCGGAGTTCTAAATTGCCCTTTTACCCTTCCCGAGTTCAAATAAACTGATTTAATGCTTGGTAATAATTCTAAATATTTTTCGCCAATTTTTTTTTTTTTCCCCATTAATTTAGGATTTAATTTAATAATTACTACATTACCAATTGTCTGAAATCCGCGGGGTAAAAGCAGTAATTCCTCATCTGATAAAGTTCCGATTAAAACATCTTTGAGTTTAGTTTTAAATCCCATAACATGTCAAATTTGTAAGTCCAATTATCATTCTTTGATTAATTACAAGTTAAATTATTATATTATAGTAAATCAAACATATTATAATAATAGAAAAATTTTCTATTACTTTTCAAAAATATTTGTTGTATAAAATTAGAGGTTAAAAAATGACTAGTTTAGATGATCAAGAGTTCTTGGTTGATGAAAATAAGGTTTGGTTTACCGGAGGTTATTGGCCTGAGGGAGTTCCTCATCAGATTAAGGATATAGAGGGTATCGAAATGCTCCCTATGTGGGAGGGATTCATAAAATCTGCTAATGACTATGGAATCTGGGATAGTGATATTTGTATCTTTGTATATGGTCCTTACATGGAAAGAGTAAAACTGAGAACACTTTTCGAATACGGAAAGAAGTTTGGCACGTTTCTCTACGACAATTTAGGCATAAGGAAAGGAGATGTGGTTGCGATAGATCTTCCAAATTCTATTAACTTCGTTGTTGCTTATATGGGGTGTATGTATATTGGTGCTATCGCACAAGGTATTAATCCTACTTATAAACCAATGGAACTATTGCACTCGTTAACAATGACAAAAGCAAAGGTCTTAGTGCTAATGGATATGCTCTATATCGCTGGACCTGCTACTATTCTACCAAAAACCGACATAAAATATCTGATCCCCTCCAATTTTCTTGACTTCTTTACAGCTGACGAAGAAACTATCCAAAAACTTGGAATTCCAAACGCTAAAGAGAAAATCCCGAACGAAACAGAGGATTATAAAATATATTGGATGAAAGACATAATAGAAAAAACGGATTCAAAAGAAATTTCAGTTGAAATAGATATTTGGAAAGATCCCGCAGTCTACTTAATGACGGGAGGTACAACAGGCCTTCCTAAGGTAGCGATGCTAAGTCACGCGAATCTTCTCGCGAACCTACACATGATTAAACCTTGGACTAATCTTGAACCGGGGATGATCACCATTGGAAGCATTCCATTTTTCCATAGTTTTGGAATGACTTGTGTTATGAATGGAGCGTTATCCTTAGGAATGCAGATGTTACTCTTCCCTAAACCTCCTACTGATGATGTATTATCAGAAACTATAAATAAGCTCGAAGCTCCCCAAGGAATCATATATACGGGAGTAGAGATGTTATTTAAAAGACTTACAGATTACGTAAACGAAGTAGGTGTTGAAGAATACAAGAAAAAATACAGTTTTACAGAGAAACTAAAATATGCTACACAAGGAGCTGGCCCACTTCACGATCATATTCGTGTTCCTTTCGAAGAAATCTTCTGTCCAATAAGAGTTGGTTATGGGTTAACTGAAACATCTCCAGTAACTAGTATTGCTCCATTCTGGGGCCCCAATAAAACAGGCAAACTGGGATTACCTATAACAGGGGTAGACTGGGCGATTTTCGATTCAGCTAACTTTGAAGCTGGACCTATATGCGACGGTACTCCAGAACGCAACAACTTTGGAGTAGAGCATACCGGGGAAATCTGTCTTGCTGGGCCACATATAATGCTTGGTTACTTGGGAGTCCAAAAAGAGCTAGAAGATAACCTTAAGATGTGGAATGGAAAGAGATGGTTGCTCACTGGGGATATAGGATTTATGGATGAACATGGGTTCTGTGAAATTCGAGATAGAAAAAAATCGCTAATAAAAGTATCTGGTCACTCAGTTTTCCCAAAAGAAGTAGAGGAATTGATGGGTCACCATCCTATGATTGACGATGTTGCCGTTGCAGGCCTACCTGATGTAACAACAGGTGAAAAAGTTAAAGCGTGGATAACTCTTAAAACAGGATACAAAGTCGGTAAAAATGTGGAGATTGAAGACATAAAGAAATGGTGCTTAGAAAACATGGCAAAATGGAAAAGTCCAAGACTAATTGAGGTTGTTCGGAAACTTCCCATAACTATGACTGGAAAAGTTCAGCGTAGGGAACTTCAAGAAAAAGATATCTCAAAAATAGAAAGTGGAAAAGAAATAAAAGGTTAATTTTTTATTATTTTTTTTTTAGTTTTATTCGTTTAGGTGTTTAGGCGTTTATGCGTTTTTTTCATAATTTTATAAATATTTGTGAATTCATTAAAGAGCTTGTCGTAAACTGCCCTGTTTTCTGGATTTGGTTTGAAAATGTTGGAGTATTGGATTAAATCAGGAATTTGATCCCAGGTGAGGTAGCCCAATCCCACTGAAGCGATAAAAGCAGCTCCACGAGCATTTGCTTGAATGGGATCTTTAACTTGCTTGATAGTTCTGTTGAGAACATCAGCAAAAATTTGACACCAGACATTACTAGTTGCACCTCCGCCAATTATGCTAAGCTCAGGCATTACAACATCTTTCTTCGTCATTCCCGGATTAGCTTTCATCTTCCATTTCTGGATGAATTTTTCGACGTACATATGGAGCCACCTTACATTGTAAGCAACACCTTCAAAAATTGCTCTTATTAGGTGTTCTCGAGACATTTCAAGAGATAAATTATAAATCCCACCACGAACAGCATGATCGTCAACAGGAGCTCTTTCTCCAATAAGCCATGGAGTAAAAATCAAATTGTTGGACCCCGCAGGAACTTTCTCAACAATTCTATCCAATATTTTATATACATCCGGGACTTGTTCTTCTCTTAACAATTCATCTTTATGATATAAAATTTTATCCCTTAAAAATTGTAAAGCCCCTCCAGCGATTTCTTGCTCATTTGCTACAAAATATTTTCCCCTAATTGCAGCAGGGAAACTTCCCATATTATGAAAGATGTCTGTTTTCTTGTAAGGTACATGGCATATCAGCCAATCAGATGTTCCAATGTAAATATGTCCTTCGTAATCTCTAATAGCTCCAGAACCTATAGTAGCTGCATGCAAGTCGGGAGCACCCATAATTAATTGAACTCCTTTGTTTAAACCAAGTTCGCTTGCTACTTCGTCTTTCAAAGGTCCTAAGATATCTGTGGACCACCTTAAATCGGTCGGAAATTTATCTGGATTAACTTTAAACATTTTCATTAACTTGTTATAATATTTCATGTTGTTAATATCGCGGATATCAACTAAAGTATGCATTTGAATGGAAGCATACGAGGCTGCGAATTTACCTGTGAATTTCAAATTAATAAAATCTTGAGGTTCCAGAAACATGTAAGTATTATCATATACATCTGGTCTCTTATCTTTTATCCATAGGATATGAGCAATGGGATCTTTACCAGATAAGCTTGGACCTCCTCCAGTGATCCTCACGAATTTTAACATTTTACGTGCAGAATACCCACTAACTTGTATTAAACTTTTATGGAACTTCTTCATGTATGGTGCTCCTCTGGTATCCATCCATATCAGTGAATTCATCAAATGATTTCCGTCTTTATCAAGAGCGACTGTACCACTCCATTGACTTGAATTGCATACACCTACGATGTCTTCAACTGAAACTTTTCCGCTATTAATGACTTTTTTAGCCGTAGTAAGAATGGCATTCCACCAGTCGTCCGGATCTTGTTCAACTCCACCACCTTTTTCTGCAAGTATTGGAACTTCTTGATAAGCCCAATCAATTACATCTCCTTTAATACTAACGATCGCCGATTTTGGTCCTTGGGTTCCATGGTCGATTGCTAAAATATATTTATGAGAATTTTCTGTATCTGACATATTTAATATAAATGTTAATAAAGTAAATAAAGATTTTTTGAAATGCAATTTTTAATTATTTTTAAGTTAATGTTGAAAAATCATGTTAGATTTTAATCTTATCAGCCCCATCAAATAACCTTCTAACCTAATTTTAAGATTATGAGGTTAAATTGTGTAAATTCGTGAAAATTAAAAGACAAATTTAATTTTTGATCGATAGCTTTCCTAATTAATTTAATTAGTTTAGCTTCTTATACTCTAATTAAGTAAATTATGGAATTAGTTGATGATTTTTAATGGACTATGAGGAAAAAATAGCTAAAATTAAAAATATTGTTGATTTGCCTATAAGTAAATTCAAATCCGAAGAATTGAAGGCAATCATTGAGAGATACGAAAAGAATCATGTGAAATCAAAAGTGGCTTTTGAGAGGGCAAGAAAAATAATCCCTGGAGGTGTAGAACATAATCTCGCCTTTAACTATCCATTCCCTTTAGCTAGTAAGCGCGTTTTTGAATGTTACATGGAAACTGTAGATGATATTGTACTTACGGATTATTTAATGGATGGAGGCCCTATTATCCTTGGTCATAATCATCCAGTTTTGACGGAAAAGATTATCGAAGTTATTCGGGAAGTTGGACCGTGTCATGGAATAACTAACGAATATGAATATCTTGCTGCTGAAGAACTTCAGAAACATTTTCCATCTTGTGAAGTTATAAGATGGCTCCAAACAGGAACAGAAGCCGATATGCTTGCTATAAGGATTGCCAGAGTTGCTACAAATCGTAAATGGATTATTAAAATGGGTGGCAGTTATCACGGATGGTCAGATCAATTAGTTTACGATATGCACGTTCCTGGAACAAAACTATTAGAATCGCATGGAATACCAAAAAATGTATTTAAATTCATCGATTCTTGTCCTCCAAACGATATTGAAACATTACGGCAAATGTTTGCAGAAAAGCGAAAAGTTGCTGCCGTTATAATTGAACCAATGGGAGGAGAATCAGGAGCTAATCCTGTTAAACCTGGATTTAATAAAGAAGTAGAAGAACTTTGCCATGAAAATAAAACACTTTTGATTTCCGATGAAGTTGTATGTGCTTTTAGATTGCATATGGGTGGTGGTCAAGCTTATTATGGTTATGAACCGGATTTATCTGTGTTTGGTAAAATTGTTGGACATGGATATCCCTCCGCTGCTGCTATTGGTGGTAAAGAAGAGTTTATGAAATACTGCGCTGCAGGAGTGGGTGGTGGAAAAAGAGCTTATAGCGGAGGAACACTAGCTGCTAATCCATTAACGTGTGCTGCTGCTTATAATGCTATTAAATTAGTCGAAGAGACTGGAGCAACGGAAATAGCTGGAAAAGCTGGAGCTCGCTTAGCAAAGGGATTAAATCAAGTTTTTGAAAAATATGAATTACCTTGGTTTTCATACAATTTAGGTGGAACCGTACATTTTCATACATCTTGTCTTTTTGGTTTAAGCTTTGATATTCCCGATCAAGTAGGGCAATTACCATTAAGGAAGAAATTTATGGAATACATAGGAGCAGCTCTAGTAGACCAAGAAATTATCTCTGTTGCAGGAAGCAGATTCTATATGTGTATACTCCATACCGATGAAATAATAGATCAAACTGTTGATAAAATTGAAGAGATTTGTAAAAAGATTGAGTAAATTCTCTTTTTATTTTTAAAAGAAAACAAAATTAAAGTGAAAGTAATGGGTAATCAGAATGAGATAAAGGATTCGTCTAATTTGTTTAATGACGATGGCTCCCTTGTTCAACGGGGATGGGCAAGAAAGCCTATGCTGAAATACAACAAGGATAAAATTGGAAAAGGGTGGTCTCGGATTAAAGAGTGGGATCATTTATCAGTTTTAAACAAGGATTTTGGTTTCCAATTAACCATAGGAGATATAGGATACTTAACTCAAATGAGTTATGTGTGGCTTAATTTCGAAAAAAAAGAACGAGATGGAAGGGGTTTATTTAAATTTTTTACAAAATCAAAAGTGCTCCCATTGAATTCTTTAGAGGACAGTGAAATTGAGTTTCCTACTAAAAAATTTAATGCTACAATCTCAAGACAGAAAAACACAAGAGTACTTACAATTGATGATCCCTCGTTTCAAGATAAAGGGTTAAAAGGAAGTATTGTATTGAAGGATGATCCTAAAGCTGATAATACCGTAGTTGTGACGGGATATAAAGAGGACCCAAGGTTGTTCTATTATAACCATAAGATTAATTACATGCCTGCGGAAGGCTCTCTTACTATTGGAGATAAATCGTATTTTTTTGAACCTGAAACTTCTTATGGGCTCATGGACTGGGGTCGTGGAATATGGCCCTACAAGACTCATTGGTTATGGGGTTCGGGTTGCGGGCTCGTAGATGGAATCCCTGTTGCGTTTAATATTGGCTACGGTTTTGGAGATTTATCTACTCATACTGAAAATATCATATTTTACGACGGAAAAGCGCACAAAATTGATGAAGTCATATTTCATCATGAAAATAGAGACCCAACAAAACCTTGGAAATTTACTAGTAACGATAATAGGTTTAATATGGTTTTGAAACCACTTATTCCAAATAGGGAAAAGATAAATTTTGGTGTTATCTATTCTAATTCGTCATTATTGCATGGTTTATATTCTGGAGAAGTGGTTTTAGACAATGGAGAAACAATCAAGATTGAAAATATGTTAGGACACGCCGAAGATATATATTGGCGTTGGTAAAAGAAGTAGAAAAACTTTTTTTTTTAATGATTTATAATAACTTCATAAGAATGCTGTTCAAACAAATTAGCTATTCTTTCTAGATTTTCATCGGGAAAATCTCCCATATCCTTATATAAGTCTCCCATTCCAACTTTCTCATACTTAGTTTTCGTTAATTTATTATAGGGCATTAAATGTATTTGACCCTTGTAATTAATTTTTTGTAAAAAGGTTATTATATGTTGAATTGTGCTTACATCTGTATTAACTCCCGGGATTAAAGGGATTCGGGGTATAATTCTTTCACTTCCAACTTTGGAGAGAATTTTAGAGAAGTTTGTAAGAATCTTTTCATTAAATACATCAGTAAATTCCTTATGTTTTTCACTATCAATTAATTTGATATCAAATAGAAATAAATCTACATATTTCACTAATTCGCTAGTAAAATCTTCATTAAAGTAGCCACATGTTTCCAATGCCGTGTGTATCCCTTGTTTTTTTAATGCTTTAAGCAATTCTAAAAGATAATTGATTTGCATGGTAGGTTCTCCTCCAGAAATAGTTGCTCCTCCACCAGAATTATCGTAAAAAGGTTTATCCTTTAATACAAATTCTACCAGTCCTTCCACGGAGCTCTCTCTACCAATAATTTCCATTACTTGATTCGGGCATATTTCAGAGCATTTTCCACACATAGTACAGAGGGCTTTATCTCTCTTAATTTCGTCATTTAATAACTGAAGAGCATTATTAGGGCACGCATTAACGCAAATTTCACATAGTTGACATTTTTCTTTAAAATAAGACATTTCAGGGGATAATTTTTGCGACTCGGGATTTTGGCACCATTTACACCTTAGAGGGCAACCCTTCAAGAAAATTATCGTTCTAATACCAGGGCCATCATATATTGCATAATTTTGAATATCAAATATAATTCCGTTCATAAAACTCTTTAAACCATAGTATGTTCAGTTCTCGAAATGATTTCGTCCTGAATTTCTTTTCCTAAGTCAGTAAAATAAGCAGAGTACCCCCCTACTTTAACAATAATATTTCGATAGCTTTTAGGCTTTATCTGTGCTGCTTTTAAAACATCGGTCGATACTACAGTAGGTTGGAGTTGTTCTCCCCCTAATTGAAAGTAAGTTTTTATTAACGAAATCCATTTTTTCTTAGATTCTTCAGATTTTCCGATTCCTGAGGGATGCATCCTAATATTAACTGCACATCCCATTACATGTTCGTATTCTAATGCTGATACAGAGCGCAATACTCCTGTAGGACCATGCTTCTCGACATTGTAGGGATTACAACTAGCAGCAAATGGTCGACCTCCTAACCTTCCATCAGGGGTTGCTATTGAAATTCTCCCATCATAAGTATGGGTTGTCATACTATTAATAAAAGGTGCATAAAATCCATCTCTATAAGTTTTGTATTTGTAAGTCTCATTAAACATATGAGAAGTTACCTTTCTAGCAAGTTCATCTGACTCGGGATTGCCATTACCCCATTTTCCATCTAAGTCCAATATTAACTTGTGGATATGTTCATATCCATTACTAAAATTATTATCAATCGCATTAATCAAGTCTTTGAAAGTGAATTTCTTTTGTTCAAAAATTAGATTTTTAATAACATAGAGCGAATCAATAGTGTTAGCAATACTTGTCATAAATAGAATGCCTTCGCAATCGTAAATAGCACCTCCCTCAGTTATATCTCTTTTATTCTCAAGACAACCTTGCATAAAAGCTGAAATGTATGGAGCTGGGAGATATTCAGCGTATAATCTATCGCGAATTGTAGAGCCTTCAACGATTTTCTTAATCATAAAATCAGACTGAGCGAAAAAACCATCTAAAAACTCCTCAAAATTAGAGAATTTATCGGGATCCCCTGTTTTTAAACCAGCATTCTTGACCAACCCTACTAAGGTTTGCGAATCGCCATTTCTTAACGCTAAATCAAGCGTTCTGCACAATAATATTGAAGAAAATCCTTCTCCTCCTGTCTTTCCTGGACTGCACATGTCTACACAACCTGTAACGGCGTATCCATTCGCATCTTCCTGAGTAAATCCTCTATTCAATAAAGCCTGAAGGCAAATCTCATCGTTCATTAATGATACGCTAGAGACTCCATGGTAATGTAAATCTGCAACTTTCAATAATAGTTTTTCAGGGCTATTTTTATGTATACGCACAGCAAAATTTAATGAAGCTTTCGAACGATCAACTGCTTCTAGCATAACATATGTCAGTTCG
>JAGXNP010000140.1 GCA_019894885.1 Promethearchaeota archaeon
ATATCAATATCTGGTCCTATGATATTAATAATTTCAGCAGTAAACCTTCTTGTAAGTCTTTCTAGCTCTTTTTTAGACAATTTAAAAGGATCAACGCATACACCACCTTTAGCACCCCCTAAAGGCAAGTTTAAAAGACTAGTTTTCCAGGTCATCCAAGTTGCTAAAGCTTTTACTTCGTCAAGAGTAACACCTAGAGAATATCGTAAACCACCTTTCCCAGGTCCTCTGATTGTTGAATGATGAACCCTAAAACCTTCAAAAATTTTTACAGTACCATCATCCATCATAATTGGAATAGAAACTATTAAAGAACGTTCTACTCTTTTTAAAAACTTTTTAATATTTGGATCTAAATCCATCACTTCTGCTACAATATCAATCTGCTTTTTTGCCATTTCAAAAGGATTAATGCTCATTAAATATCACTTTTTTTTATTTATTATTTTATTTATTATAATAATTTCTGCTTATTCCTCATAAGCTATAATGCTCATTTTTATGGAAATAAACCTCTCAATTCGTGTGCTTTTGCTAATCGATTTGCGCTAATAGCATATGCTGCCGTTCTGAGTGATGAATTCGTTTTTTTTGAAAATTTGCTTACTTCCTCAAATGTGTCAATAAGGATTGTTTTCATTTCACTATTAACGCGATCTAACTTCCAGAAATAACTGTGCATATCTTGAATGTATTCAAAATAAGATACACATACTCCTCCACTATTTGCAAGAATATCTGGAACAACAATAATGCCTTTTTCCTCCAAGATTTTATCTGCTTGGGAAGTTGTTGGACTATTTGCGCCTTCTAATATTATTTTACAGTCTACTTTATCTGCGTTTTTACTATAAATCTGATTTTCAATAGCAGCAGGAATTAAAACATCACATTTAGTGCTTAATAAGTCATCATTAGTTATTGGGTTTGTATTTTTACCATTATAATCTTTTAACAAATTACCTTGTTGTTTCCATTCAATTAATGTTTCTATATCTAAACCATCTGGTGAATATATCCCTCCTTCTTCTTCAGAGATTGCTAAAATTTTGCAGGAGTTTTTACATAATTGCTTGGCAACAACAGAACCTACTTTTCCAAAACCTTGAATAACAACACTCATATTCTTCAAATTATAATCTAGTTTTTGACATAAATGCTGTAGTAAATAAATCATTCCTGTACCAGGAGCTTCAACTCTACCTATTGAACCTCCAATCTCAATTGGTTTACCAGTAACTACTCCAGGAACAGTTCGCCCTTTTTGCATACTATATGTATCCATCATCCAAGCCATTGTATGCGAATCTGTATACATATCTGGTGCGGCAACATCTTTATCTGGTCCAATCATATTTATTATTTCCATGGTATATCTTCGCGTTAGAGTCTCTAATTCTCTCACCGATAGCTTTTTAGTGTCGACTCTGACACCACCTTTAGAACCGCCAAGAGGTAAGCCCAATAAAGTAGTCTTAAATGTCATTAAGAGGGCTAAAGCTTTCATCTCGTCAAGAGTCACAAAGGGAGAATATCTTACACCTCCTTTTCCTGGACCTCTTAATGTAGAATGATGTACTCTGAATCCTTCAAAAATTTCGAGAGAACCATCATCCATCACTACTGGAACAGAAACAATGAGCGCTCTTTCAGTTTTTTTTAGATATTCCAAAGTATTCGGGTGTAAATCAATTAATTCTGCTGCTATATCAATTTTTTTTTTAGCACTCTCATATGGGTTTATTATCATAGTTCTTAACTCTAAATTATTATTATACTGATTAATTTAAATTTAATATTGTATTTAAAATTAAATTATTTTTAATAAAACTGTCTACTAGTAGGTAATAATTGTTTTTTTGTTCATTAATAATAAAAAAAAAAGAAAGCTTTTCATTTTATGATGTAAATATAGAGTGATGTATGAATTTCTTAAAAAGGGTAAAATTATATTACTAAGCCTATAACCAACCACGTAATTTCATGGCATTTATCACCCTTTCAATGGCTATTAAGTATGCACCCATTCTATAATTAGAATTATATTCATTTGCTTTATGAACAACAGAACGATATGCTTTAGTTATTATTTTATCTAAGGCAGTAAATACTTCTGCCTCAGTCCAGAAATATCGATAATAATCTTGCACCATTTCCAAATACGAAACAGTTACTCCTCCAGCATTACATAAAAAATCAGGAATAACAATAATATC
This sequence comes from Promethearchaeota archaeon, assembly GCA_019894885.1. Classification (GTDB taxonomy): domain Archaea; phylum Asgardarchaeota; class Lokiarchaeia; order Sigyniarchaeales; family SOKP01; genus SOKP01. The sequence goes on from JAGXNP010000140.1 coordinate 2,217, forward strand.
ATTTTTAAATAAAATTTGATCTCCTGCAGGTGTTGTTGGTCCATTTGCGAGTTCTGCTATGATTTTACAACTTATATTTTGTGAATTTTTACGTGTAATTACATTTTCAAGCGCAGAAGGAACTAAAACATCACATTCTAATTCTAACAATTCTTCATTTGTTATTTCTTGCGTTCCTTTCAGCCCTATTACCGTGGAAGCTCTTTCTTTTTGTTCCGAAGCAGCATAAGCATCGATTCCATTTTTATTGTATATGCCCCCTTTTGAATCGGAAACAGCAATTACCTTACAATTATAATCATCTTGCAGGATTTTAGCACCCCAAGAGCCAGCATTTCCATATCCCTGTATTACAACTCTTGCTCCATTTAAATCTAAACCAAGATATGGGTAGTAGAAGAAATTTATACTTCCTTAGAAGATATAAAAATATTATAAATTAATTATGACCCCATCTGTTAATGACGATAGATTATCCGTTTTTTACGATGGTAAAACATAAAAAATTGATCATTAAAGCACCAGAATCGTATAAGAGTTTAGGAAAAAGCTATTTCCGAGTAGTACCATCTAGAGATGTATCATATATATTCTATATTGAGAAAATTAATTATTGTTTCAAATCAATAATTACTTAATTTAGTGAATATATGAGATAATGCAATATGGATAAAATATGTATACTCGACATGGGATCACAGTATACTCATTTAATAGCGAGACGCATTAGGGAGCATGGAGTTTATTCAGAGATCCTGCCCAACAATATATCAATTTACAAGTTAAAACAATATAAACCTATTGGAATTGTACTATCTGGAGGACCCAGCAGCGTTTATGAAGAGAATAGTCCACAACTTGCGGAAGACTTCTTTACTTATACAATTAGTGAAAAAATTCCTGTTTTGGGAATTTGCTACGGATTTCATTTAATAATTCATCAATTAGGAGGAAATATTAAGTCATTTGCCCAGAAAGAATATGGAAAAACTGAATTGGAAATCCTAAAATCGGGGAAATTATTAGATTCACTAAATAAAAGGGAGATTGTGTGGATGTCTCATGGAGATCAAGTAGAAATCATGCCACAGGGCTTTGAAATATTAGCCAGAACAGCTACGTGCCCAATAGCAGCTTATGCAAATGAAGATTTAAAATTGTATGGTGTACAATTTCACCCTGAAGTAGTACACACCCAAAAAGGCATGAAGATTTTTAAAAATTTTATTGAGAAAATTGTTCACGCTGAAAAAGAATGGAACTTAGAAAATTGGATTGAAAAGGCAATTGAAAATATTAAGCAAGAAGTTGGACTGAAAAACAGAGTTATTTTAGGCTTAAGCGGGGGAGTAGATTCTTCTGTTGTAGCAGTACTACTTCAAAAAGCCATTGGAGATAGGTTGCACAGTATATTTGTAAACAATGGGATGCTAAGGAAAAACGAGGAAATTCAAGTCCAAAAAACATTTAAACATGTTTTAAAATTCGAAAACTTCCATTATGTTGATGCTGAAGAATTGTTTTTGGAGAAGTTAAAGAATGTTGAAGATCCAGAAGAAAAAAGGCGGATTATCGGTCACACTTTTATTGAGGTATTTGAAAAAAAAACAATCGAATTAGAAAAGAGGTATCCGGATATTAAATATTTAGCTCAGGGAACTATTTATCCCGATCGAGTAGAAACGAGCGTTACCAGTAGTGCATCGGTAAAAATAAAATCTCACCATAATTTAACATTGCCAAATGACATGACACTAAAAATTGTAGAGCCACTGAAAGATCTTTATAAAGACGAGGTAAGAAAAATCGGATTACAATTAGGATTACCTGAAAGCATTGTATTACGACACCCTTTTCCGGGTCCTGGATTGGCAGTAAGAATAATTGGTCCAATTGAAAAGAAAAAACTAGACATCTTAAGATACGCTGATGAGATTTTAATTGACGAGATCAAGAAAGCTAAAGTTTACGATAGTCTTTGGCAAGCATTTTGCGTATTTTTACCTTTAAAAACCGTAGGAATTATGGGGGATTATCGTACCTATGAATACATTTGTGCTATACGAGTTGTTGAGTCTTTAGACGCGATGACTGCAAACTTTGCCAAGTTGGATTGGGAATTACTAGAAAAAATTGGTACTCGCATCATAAACGAAGTAAAGGGAATTAATCGCGTCGTGTATGATATTTCTAACAAGCCGCCAAGCACAATTGAATATGAGTAACCTCATTCCTATCTTAAAAACACTGTGAAGATTCGTTTTCTCGTTAAAAACATTTTTATTTATTAGATGACCTACATTTTGTTTATTATGACCGAAAACGAAATTGCATGGGATTTAACAGAAATTTTTGCTAGTCACGATGATCCAAAAATAGCTAAAACATTGAATAGACTCCTAAAAGAAACAAAACATATTATAAAAGATTACAAAGGAAAAATTACTTCAAATACCTTTACTCCACAAAAATTATTAAATTTATTCAAGAGACAAGAGAAATTTCAAGCCGATTTAAGTGAAGTTGACCTCTATCAGAATAGGCTATATAGCGCAAAAATGACTATCCCGGAGAGTGAAGCCTTAAAAAACAAAATAGAAGATTTTACAACTAAATTATCTAAGGATCTAGCTTTTCTAGAACTCGATGTAGCGAAGTATGTCAACGATAATCCCGTTTTGGTAGATGATCCTATTTTATCGAACTATCATCATATTTTGGAAAATATTAAAAGAAAGTTTCCTTATAATCTAAGTGAATTAGAAGAACAACTAATTCTTGAAAAAGATCAATATGGAGTAAGAGCATGGAGTAATTTGCAGTCTAAGTGGTTGAATACAAGAAAATTCTTAGTAATTGTTGAGGGTGAAGATAAAGAATTATCGTATGGGGAAGCTAATGCGTTACTTACTCACCCAGATAGAGGTACCCGAATTTCAGCGAATAAGTCTATTTATGGCTTATTAGGGAAAGAAGAAACTGTATTTTCGTTAGCACTGAGAAGTATATGTGGAGATTGGGTAAATAATTCTAAAAGGCGCAAGTACGATAGTCCAATGCACGATAGTCTCTTAGTTAATGACACAAGGCAAGTGATTATTGATAATTTGATGAAAGCTATAGAGAAGGGTGTAGGAGTGTATCGTAGATATTTAAAACTTAAGACCGATGTTCTGAAATTTCCTAAGTTAAGTTGTGCGGATATCAGAGCGCCACTACCTAATGTTCCACATACAAAACATTCCTGGGATGAAGCAAAAGAATTAGTAATTCAAGCATACGAGAAATTTGATTCAGAATGTGTAGAAATTGTACGTGATATGTTTAATCGAAATCACATTGATGCAAGTCCACGGGAGGGAAAAAGAAATGGAGCAAACTGTGCTTCTTGGTTTAAAGGAAAATCCGCTTATATTCTCTTAACCTATACTGGCGAAATGACTGAAATTTTTACATTAATACATGAACTTGGCCACGCAATACACGATTATCTAGCGTTTGATGAACAAACGTACTTTAACATACATCCAGGTTACACAGTTGCAGAAACAGCATCCACTTTTGGAGAGTTATTAATGGCAGATCTCCTCCTAGAAAAGGCTAACTCTAAGGAAGAAAAATTAGCTATTTTAGCACATATTTTAGACGACGCAGGGCAAGCGGCATTTCAAGTAAGCGCGAGGGTGTGGTTTGAACAAGACTTGTATAAAGCTTTTGAAAAGGGTGAAAATTTAGACGGTAAAACGATTTCAAAATACTGGTGTGCTGGAAGAGATAAAATTTACGGAGATTCCGTTGAATGGTTCGAAGAGATGGACTGGGAATGGACAATGAAGCCGCATTACTTTTTCCCGAATTTTCGATTCTACAATTATCCCTATGTTTACGCTCAACTTTTTGTATATGCGTTGTATCAGACTTATAAAAAAGAGGGAAAAGATTTTGTTCCTAAATTTAAAAAATTACTAGCAGCAGGCGGTAGTTTATCTCCAGAAGATTTAGGGAAGATAGTTGGATTAGATATCACAAAACAAGATTTCTGGGAGTTAGGGATAAACCAATATGAAGCATTTGTTAACGAATTTGAAAAAGCAATGAAGTAATTTTTTTATTATTTTTTTCTCATCATTGAATTATTTTAGTTAAAAGAAATAAAATTAGTAAGAAAAAATTAGGGTATTTTATTAAATTCTCAATTAGTTATTCGTAGTTACCCGAATATATCTCGTTCTTTACCAATTCAAAATCAAGAGATTCTTGAGATTCAATTTGCAAATTCCATTTATTGCATACATCTTTAGCTCGTTGAGAAATATAAGCGATATCATGACGATCTAAAAGGTCCAAATTAAATTTTCTAACCCCAGCTAATAATTGTTTTAAACCTATACCGAGCTTACTTTCAAAATATGTATAAACTCCTACTGCGGAGGGAGGAATTTCTTTTCCGTTGTAAGTCCTCTGCAATTTATCATATTCTACGAAAGCTTCATTAAGGGTTAAACTTAAGGGATTCTTATCTTTAGGAAATCCTAAGTTCTTCAACATCGCTGGTGTGACCATTCCCTTTGATATAGTTTCACCAATATACTTAGATTTCATAGCAGCTGTTAGTGGGGCCCTTGCCATGGCTATGCACTTCACATAGGGGGCACCCATGGCAAGAGCTTTGAAGATCTGGGTCTCGTTTGCAATTCCACCCGCGATGGCTACGGTTGGAATATTAACATTAGGGTTCTTCTTCTTTATCATATCTAAACATCCAACTACAAGAGCTTCTAAATAAACGGTTGGAATTGAGCCTTCATTCATCATACTCACCGGACTCATTCCTGTTCCTCCTCCAGCACCATCAAAGGTTATTCCATCTATCTTTCCTTCCACTGCTAACCTTAATAGCCATGCTGTTGCCGCTGGACGATACGCGCCAGTTTTTATAAATATGTTTTTTGCTCCTGATGAACGAACTTGGTCTATTTCTTCTAAAACATCTTCAGTCGTGGACAATCCTACTCTGCTATGCCTCTCAAAATCAGGTATTAACCCTGCATTCCATTGATCTATAACCATTGGATCTGAGGGATCAGGAAAAACTAAATAACCTCGTTGTTGAAGTAACTGTGCTCTTTCTAATGTTGATAACCTTACTTCACCACCAATAGCTTTTGCTCCTTGACCGAATTTCAACTCAAGTGATTCTATATCCAATTTTGACGTTACATAATCAAATACTCCAAGCCTAGTGTCTTCAACATTTTTCTGTACAATAATATCACCATACTTTCCATCCCAAAAATCTCGATAGGTGTTAACACGAAATTTCATATCATCTGTATCAGTTACTTTGGGATAAACGCTGTGATTTGCGAATTGAGCAAATTGATCCATTCCAACTACATTTTCTCCAATTGTAAGACTTACACCTGCTAAAGCAGCGCCAATTGCTAAACCTTCCCAATTTCGTTTAGCTACGTTCGTACTGCCAAGTCCAGCAATCACGATAGGTAATTTTTGCAATATATTACCCCAACGCATCGTCATATCCACATTTGGAAAAATCACCTTGTCTTCATGAGCTTCGATCCCTTGAGCACCTCGCACTTCAAATTGAATTTGGAAATCACCAAATGATAAACCAAAATCTTTTGGTGTTCCCGCTGTTGAGTTTCCAAAATATTCTCTTCGAGGATATAACGCTTCACGACCTCTTAATGCTGATTTCGAAACTTCACAGAACACAGGACAATCCGCAACACATATCGGACATAATCCAGACTCGCAAGAATCTTCAACCCTTGTCCTTGAACCAATCATGCTTGTCTGGTGAGTAACCATAGAAAATTTTGTCATTTTATATCACACATCACTCCTAAATTTTAGGAAAAACTTCTATAAATGATTCAGGTAATTCAGATTCTTCTAATGAATTCTCAATGCATTCATTAATTGAAACACAATTCCATTTGCGTTCTGATCGTTCCTCTTCAAAAATTGCACCAAAAAGTAATATATTATCTCCACATGCATGCCATATGTTTCGGCCATAAGAGTACTCTATTCCACAATCTTTACACTTAATTGTCATTTTTCAACCACTTTTAATAGATATTCATATTAAAAAAAAAATTATTTCTAATTAGTGCGATATCAAGTACGCGAAAGTGTTCCAGTAAGATATTTTAGCTTACTTTCCTTTCATGAACGCTATAAGGCTTCGTAGAGTCGAGGAAACCTGTTATCGTAGATCTTAAGCATCTCGGGGTATCTCTCTGTGATTCTTCGTATGATTTTCGCAAGTGAACTACGATGTGTGTAGCCCATTGCGAAAGACCATTCTCGAGCTGTTGATCTTCCAATTTCCTTTAACTTATCTAAACACATTAGCTCGTATGTCTTAAATACTTCGTCTACTGCAACGAATGCAGCCTCAGGGCTTTTTTCTATTTCTTCCAACATCATTCATAAT
>JAGXNP010000141.1 GCA_019894885.1 Promethearchaeota archaeon
ATCGAAGCCGAGTAAATATATCCCGCTCTGAATGTTTCCATTTATGGTGTTATCTGTGATATTACTATAATCGGAATTGCTTAAAAATATCCCGTGACCTGTATTGTAGTTTGCTGTATTGTTGATAATATTATTGAAATCACAATTATAATCTAAATATATCCCATGCAGATTGTTATCATTTATGATATTATCCGTTATGTTATTGCTATCACAACCAGTTTCTAAATATATCCCTTGATCTGTGTTGTCGTTTGCTTTATTGTTGATGATATTATTGAAATCACAATTATTATATAAATATATCCCGTGTAGTGTGTTATTATTGGCAGTGTTTCCTGAGAGTGTATTATTATTACTTGATGAATAAAGTGTTATGCCATTATTCCCATTGTTCGTACAAGTATTATCGATTATTGTTCCATTACAAGTATTTTGCAATCTAATTCCTGCATCATAAATATCTGATCCAGCATTATACACAGTACAATTTCTGATGATAAAATAAACATCTAAAGAGTTATTTATCAAGATTCCACTTCCCGTAGGTGAACTATTCGCATTAATAGTAACATTTTCAATGATATAATAACCATTATCAAAATAACACCAAGAATAATTACCCGCAGTCCAAGTCCAATTATTAGGATCGCTACCATCAACATGTATGAATAATTCACTGTACCCTGCCGATTCTTTCGGAATGTTCAACTCATTTTGGACACTATCGTTGAAAAAAAGTGTGTTGTTAAGGTTTAGCGCTATAAATAGTCCTATAAATAAGATTGTTATTTTTTTTTGTTTAGATTTCATTTTTTTTTCCCTTGATATTATGTTATATATTCCTATGTTAAACTTAATAAAAAGGTATTTGATTCTAATTACATCTGATACATTTTGGAAACATTATTAAAAAAAGCTCAATAGGGAATGATAAGTAAATGCGAGAATTAAATGATTTCTACATTTTATGTCTTTTGAAAATAAAAAAAAGTATATAATTCAAATTGTTAAAAATTAAAGAACTCTTTTGCAAAAGTATATGATTATCTATCTCTCATTAATTGCTATTTTTATTTCGAGCATGGTTTATGGAGTAATTGGATTTGGAGACGCTCTAATCTTAATCCCAATAATTACTCCTATAATTGGAATTAAGAATGCCGTGATTTTGGTAAATTTATGGGGCATTCTAACAGCTTTATTGAATTTCATAAAATATCGTGAATTATTGGACAAGGGTTATTGTATAAGAATTGTATCGTTAGGTATCCCGGCGACCATTTTTGGAACTTTTTTATTAATTGATATTAGTCTCGAATGGATAGAACTAATCTTTGGGATCTTTATTTTCAGTTATTCTACTCTAAAATTATATCAATATTCTAAAGGACAAGAGGAAATTGAATTAAAAGAACGATTGAATACTACTTCTCCTTTAATTTATGCAGGTGGATTTAGTTATGGATTATTAACCGCATTAATAGGTGCAGCAGGACCACTTAATGTAGCGATGCTTGAAAAAACGGGTCATTATAGGGAAAACTTTATAGGGAATTTCGCTGCGATTGGATTTTCACTTTCTATTGCAAGGTTACCATTCTATTTCATAACAGATATTTTCCCTTATGATTTAATTTTATTGTTTATATTGGGATTTCCAATTATATTTCTGGGTACTAAATTTGGTCAGAAGCTAACTCCTAAAATTCCCGTCAAAAAATTTCAGGTTATCGTTTTTTGTTTTCTTATCGTTATCGGTCTAAAATCAATAATTACATCTATAATTAGTCTGATAATGTATATTTAGAAAATAAAAGAAAAAAAAGGAAGAAGAATAATTATAACAATCTCATAAATCGTTGGATTTGGTTTTGAATTAAAAGAAGTTGAATATTTCGGGATCCACCAATAACTTCTTCAATTTTACTTACATCAGCTAGCTCATCTACTGGTGTGTTATCCGTTACACTGACTCCGCCCATATGTTGTTGAACTTCATAACAAATTTCGTGTGTTAGCTTTGCAGTATAATATTTTCCTTGAGAGGAGATACCAGCAACCCATTTTTCAGCTTCTTTTGAAGGTTTATCGGCAAAAAGTATCTTCTCATCGTAAATCGTTGCTGCTTGTAATGCCAAACTTGTAGCAGCTGTAGATTTAGTAAGTAAATCTGCCAATCCATAACCAACGCCTTGATATCTAATTATTGGCTTGCCAAATTGTTTTCTAAGATTCGTGAAAAGAATTCCGTGTATTAAACCTGACCAGCAAATTCCAATGCCAGAACCCATAATCCCAAGTCGTTCAGGAACCAATCCTTCAAACAATCTAACATAACCTAATCCATCATCAGCTAAGATATAATCATTTGGGATTTTCACATTTTCCAAATAGGTGTGTGCAATGTGCACTCGTGGAACGGAATTGATTTTTAATCTTTCGGTTCTCACGCCAAAATCGCGTTTTATCATTGCCTGCACCATTGTATCACGCGGATTATTTGTATCATATACCCCATATGTACAAAAATAATCTGCTTTTGGACCGTTGGTGGTATATACTTTCTCACCGTTGTAAATCACAGAATCTCCCTCTTTAGTTGCAACAGTTGTCATATTAACGGCATCAGAACCTCGTTCAGGTTCAGTTATTCCAATACATCCTATTTTTCGTCCAGACATTAATTCGTCTTGCACTTTTTGAATGGTTTCACCTGTTCCTCCGTGTTCGTAATAGTGAAATGTTGGATTACCGCATAAGATTCCACTAGCTAATCTTGCTAATTCTAATTGAGAGTCTAATAATGATAAATGCGTCCCTAGCAAAATTTCTTTTTTCATTCCATATGGGGTGAAATCGTTCCATTTATTGATTCGCTGCATATAGCCACGCTTTCCAAGTTCTGGAAACAACTCATAAACATCTTTAGACTTATCAATTTTAGGGTGAAGTTCTAAGCAAAATTCTTGGAGTTCATTACAATATGCTTTTTCCTCGTCATTGAGCATCGGAAATATGTTGTCGTTAAAAATCTTAAAAACATTCCCTAAAGTAATCTTTTTCAGAATATCATCATTTATTATTTTTTCCTGCATTATAATCTCATTAAGAAGTTAATTAATCGAATTTAATTATTAGAATATTCTATACTAATTAAATTTTAAAAATTGGTCCATAATGATAGTTTCCATAAACCTTTCTATCTATATTTAAAAATTAAATTTCATAGAGTAAAATATATTTTAGATAATTAGTCTATTTGTTTTGTCATTCAAATTATGAATAATCCAGAAAATCAGATAGAAGAAATTGTAAATAGAGAGACTCGTGCTTGGGATACTCAAGATGTTGATTTACTCATGACAGTCCTACATCCAGACATGGTTTGGCCTTGGCCTAAAGATAATAAAGCTCACGATCCTATGGATTGGGTAATAGATTGGGGGCGATATAACTACGATAGATGGAAAAAAGGCTGGCAAGATCTATTTGATAGCCATAAACTGGTTCAAAATAAGAGAGAAATTAAACTTATTAAGGTCTCAAAAGAGCAGGATGGAGCATTTGCTGTTGTCGATATTAATACACTATGGATTGATAAATTAGGCAAAAGAAATCAATGGAAAGGTCGTGTGTGTAAAATATATACAAAAATGTCAACCAATGAGTGGAAAATGATAATGCAGACTGGAGTTTTGGAATATTAAATTATTTGATTTTGATTAGTAAGTAAAATTCTTTCTTACATAATAAATCATTAAACAAATTTATAAATAGTAAACTTTCTTGTAAAAAACTTATCTAACATAAAAAAAAGATGATCTTAAATGAAAAAAAATGATAAAAGTGAAGGAAAACCTAAAACATTAACAACTCAGGGAGGTGCTCCAGTACCAGATAATCAGAATTCTCTATCTGCTGGGGAAAGAGGACCTTTACTCATGCAAGATGTACATTTATTTGAAAAAATGGCGCATTTTAATAGAGAGCGTATACCTGAACGAGTAGTTCACGCTAAAGGAGCTGGTGCATACGGTACTTTTACAGTGACCAATGATATTACAAAATATTCGAAAGCGAAAATTTTTTCAGAAATTGGAAAAAAAACAGAACTTATTGCCCGATTTTCAACCGTAGCTGGTGAAAGAGGCTCTGCTGATACAGTTAGAGACGTTAGAGGTTTCGCAATAAAATTTTACACAGAAGAAGGGAATTGGGATTTAGTTGGCAATAATACTCCAGTATTTTTTATAAGAGATCCTTTAAAATTCAGTGATTTTATCCATACTCAAAAACGTGAACCACACACAAACCTTCGATCCCAAATAATGTGGTGGGATTTTTGGTCATTAGTTCCCGAATCTTTACATCAAGTGACAATACTTTTTTCTGATCGAGGTATACCAAGAGGTATTCCCCATATGAACGGTTATGGAAGCCATACTTACAGTTTTATTAACGCAAAAGATGAACGCTTCTGGGTAAAATTTCACTTTAAAACCATGCAAGGTATTAAAAATTTTACTCAACAAGAAGCTGATGAAATAGCTGGTAAAGATCCAGATTGGACAACCCGTGATCTTTATGAAAGAATTGAAAAGGGAAATTTTCCAAAGTGGGAGTTATCCGTGCAAATCATGCCTGAACTTGAAGCAGAATCATATCGATGGAATCCATTTGATTTAACTAAAGTTTGGCCTCATAAAGACTACCCTTTAATTAAAGTGGGGATAATGGAACTTAATCGGAATGTATCAAATTATTTTGCAGAAGTTGAACAAGTTGCAATGGATCCATCTAATAAAGTCCCAGGTATTTCTTATTCGCCGGATAAGATGCTACAAGCTAGGACTTTCTCTTATGCAGATGCACATCGATATCGACTTGGCGTTAATTATCAAAGTTTACCGGTAAATAAACCAAAAGCAATGGTAAGTAATTATCATCGCGATGGCCATATGCGATTTGATGGTAATTATGGAGACTCTGTAATTTATGAGCCAAATAGCTTTAGTGGACCTCAACAAAACACTTCCTTTAAGGAACCCCCACTAAAAATATCTGGTAATGCAGATGCATATAACCAACCAACAACAGATGATGATTTTATTCAACCAGGAAATCTCTATAGATTAATGCCCCCCGATGAACAGGATCGCTTAGTACAAAATTTTGTTAATAGCCTAAAAACAGTACCTAAGTTCATTCAGGAACGAATGCTTAAACATTTTCATAAGGCTGATTCGACTTGGGGCGATAGAGTCGCAAAAGGATTAGGAATTTAATGAAATTATTTTTAAAAATTACTTTTCTTTTTTAAGGTATTATTATAATTTTAATGTCAGTATTTCTGGGTCAAAATGTTATTTTATGTATAATTCAATAAAATTTCTAAATATACTATCATTTATATACCCTGAAATGAGACTTGCGAAGGGATATAAGAGGAAATTAAATCAACACTTTTCAATTCATATTGCTGAGAATTATAAGAAGGAAGAATTTCAAGAAATTTTGGCATTAAACGTTAAAGTACATGGTGAATCAGTAAGCGATTATTTTAAGCACATATTTTTAAACCATCCAAGGAAAGAAGACATACTATTTCTATATATCAAGGATTCTAATTCAAATAAAATTGTATCAAGCATTAGTTTATGGCCTTTAGAATGGAGAATTGGGAGTATTAACGTTCTAGTTTGTGAGATGGGATTTGTTGGAACATTAGAAAAATATCGTGGAAAAGAATTAATTGTTGAGTTAAATAACCTTTATGAACGCATCATGGCAGAAAAAGGATATATTATTTCTGTCATAAGAGGCATCCCTTATTATTATCGAAAATTAGGCTATGAATTTGCTATACCTCTTGATCATAGAATGTTTTTATCACCATCAATGATTCCTCAAGATGACTTGGAATTTTTAAAGATTAGGAAAGCAAACTTAGATGATATTGATCTAATTGCTAACAAATATAACCAATATTACGAAAATTTCTTTATCTCAAACTTATTTGATAAAAATTGCTACATCTCTAAATTTTTTAATGATAATTACAATGCATTTAAAACTTCAACATATTTAATTGAGACTGGTGGAAAAACTATAGCATATTTCACATTCGGAAAGTCTTATGATAATTTAGCATATGATATTAAGACTTCAGATATAAATCGCGAATATGGAATAAAAATACTTCAATTTACTAAAGAAATCACCAGTATTGAAAATCCAGATCAAATTAACTTGGCTGTTAGAGAGGATACAGATTTAGCTGAACTTATTGGTGAACTTGGAGGAACAACGAATAACACTTATGGTTGGCAAGTTAAGATTCCAAATTTAAAACTATATTTAGAAAAAATAAAATATATATTAGAAAATAGAATTTTTAATTCAAATTTTCAAGGTTTAACACAAGACTTAAGATTAAGCAATTACAAAACGACCATTATATTATCTTTTAAAAATGGAAAAATTTCTATTGTAAAAATGGAAAAAGGATATCCAAAGGAAGGATCGTGTGATCTTCAAATACCTGGATCATTATTGTTCAAATTAATCTTAGGGGACATGAGTTTTGAAGAGATAAATCATATTATAAAAGACGCTATGATAATACATAAATCAAGAGAAATTATTGATGTTTTGTTTCCTAAAGAAAATTTATATCCAGATACTTATTATTAAATGAATATAACTGATTAAATAATTAAAAAAATAGTATTTATTGAAATTAATCTCTCCCTTCGATGTAGAAATGAGGAAATTAGGATTACGTAAAGCCCCATGATTGGCTACTGCCTTACCATGTTTAATTTTTGTATTTTTACTTTAATTAGTTTAAAATATCCAATTAGCCCATAAATAATAAAAAATTTGATTAGAGAGAAATATTATTTATATCCAGATTTTCTGGTATTAAATTCCGTCGTTCTAACCAAGAAATTTCATGTCTTAAGTATCTCCACGAGATTTCACACCTTCCTCTTTGGCCATCAATTTCTGTTTCAAATTCCCATGGATTGACGACTACTAAATCGCCTTTTCTTATCCATACTCTTTTCTTTATTTTTCCTCGAATCCGCCCTAAACGATGTTTTCCATCTTCACAATAGACCCCCATCCGTTCTTGACCATAAATATCGGTTACACGGGCAAAAATTTCTCCATTTTTCCGATATGGCATTTTTACGCGTCTTATTTCTGGTTGTGGATTTGGTGAATAGGTTCTCCTTCCTTTCTTTACTTGTTTTTTCTTCATTTTTGTCATAGAATATAAACACTTTTTTTGTTTTAAAACTGTAAATCCGATTATCTTAAATACCAAAATTCGAATAGTTATTAATTAATTCTATTGGTTGAGAATCGGAAATAATTATTGTATAGAACTACTTCGCAAAATGCGAATTAATATTTTAAAAATAAAATATAATCTAATACATATATTTACAATCCAATAAGGTAGAAATAGATCGCATATGTAATTTATGGGTTTTTCTATTTTTTAGAATTAATTTAGAAAAAAAAATTTGAAAAAAAAACAATTTTTTGTTTTTTTATTGAAGCTTATCCTTCATTTCCATGTAGAAATCGAGAGAATCTCGGTTTAAAACTGCTTTACACTTTCGTTAGCACCCATGATGATTGGGATAGATATCTCGGGCTCCAGTGGTATGCAATGGACAAGTATGCTCAAGCACATCCGGAAGATCCCGACCTTCCCGAGCTTTTGACCAAATTAAATAAAGAGAAAAACCTATATCTTAAGTGGGAGCGGGAAGCATTAGGGTGGGCTATTTATCTGTTTAGAAAGACGTAAATAGAAAAAGAAAAAATTTAATTATTGGAGTTTGTCCTTCATTTAAATTTCTTAAAATAGGGTGAAATAGGTCTTTGAATATTGAAGAGTTTAATACACATTTTCTTATTAAACTCTTTACCCGACAACTCCAACGATTATTGGAACATTTTTCTTACTCATAAGTAATTATAATTGTTAGAGTATATTAAGACTAATTTCTGGATTAAGAAAAGTAAGATTTTTTTAATATATCCTTATTTTGCATTACCTATTATAAACTTAAAACAATGATATGACTAGCTAGATAACTTATAAAATAAAGAAAAAAAGTAAAAATACTAAATATAATTACTTTTCTTGTTAAAAATCATGGATGAAACTGATTTATTTATAATTAAAAAACTAATTGGAAACTCTCGTTTAACATATAGAGAATTAGCAGAAATGGTTGATATGTCGGTAAGCAAATGATTTTATTGAACATTTTATAATAAAAACAGGAAAAAAAAAAGAAAAAAAAAAGAGGTTAAAAATCAAAATGAAAAAAAAATCTAGTAAAATAGAGGTGGATTATATAAGTGATTAATATGAATGTTAATGAAAACAACTCTACTATATTATTTGTATTTTCTGGAACTGGAAACTCTCTAAATACAGCAAAGAAAATTCAAGAGAGCATCGAAAATTGTGAAATTGTGTCTATCCCCAAAGTTATCGCTGAAAATAAGTTTAATTA
>JAGXNP010000142.1 GCA_019894885.1 Promethearchaeota archaeon
AGAATATCCATCCTTATGAATTGTAGCAGTTACCCCTCCAATTTCTGAAAATTGTTCATATATTATTACATCATGACCTTCTCGACACATATAAGAAGCAGCAGTAAGTCCAGCTAAGCCGGAACCAATAACAACGACTTTCATAATTATTAAGATTTAATTTTTTTAAGATTCAAAAAGTTTAATGGAATTAAAATATTTTTAAAATCGATATGAAAATCGCTGTAATAGGAGCAGGTTTAGCAGGACTGACTTCTGCCGCGCTTCTCGTAAGAGAGGGTCATTCCGTAACTGTATATGAGCAACATGAGAATATTGGTGGAGTAACCGCGACGATTGAGAAAGATGGATATAAATGGGATTGGGGTCAGATGTTAGTTCCGGATCTTGGTGAGGGTGAACCTGGAAGGAAAATTCTTGAGAAACTAGGGATTTCAGAAAAGGTGAAAACTTTTAAATCTTACAGAGAAAATTACTTCCCTGACTTTAGGATTAGTAGAACTAAAGAATTTCAAGGTATCTATTGGAGAAAAGAATATTTGAAAAATCTTTTTCCTGAAGACGCTAAAGGTCTAGATAAATATTTTAAAATATACGAAAGAATTCACGATGTAAGTGCACTCGTTAACAAAGAAGGTTTTCTTTCTAAGCTCAAACTATTCTTAACATTCCTTCCAATTATGAGAAAGAAGGAATGGAGTGCCCAGAAATTAATGGACTATTGTTTTTCAAACAAAAAACTCCAAGCAGTATTCATTGCTATTTTAGCTGACTATGTAATATCTCCAGAAGTATTTCCGGGGTTAATAATACCTACAATTAACGCAGAGTCGCAATATGATGAGAGAGTACCTCTTGATTACGGAAGACATCAACATAGACAATCATGGAGTTATGTAGAAAATGGTATGGAAAGTCTCGTTAATGCACTCGCTGGATTTATTGTAGAAAAAGGTGGAAAAATCCTTACTAACATTACCATAAACAAAATTAATATCGAAGAGGAATGCGTTAAGAGTGTTCTCTTATCTAATAATGAAGAAGTTGAGGTTGATCTTGTGTGCGCAAGTGGTGGTGCAAAGGAATTATTTTTAAACCTCGTAGGAAGTAAGCACCTTACACAAGATTTTATCAATACATATATCGATCCTCTTTTTACTACTGAATCGGTATTTATGGTACATTTAGGCGTAGACTATGATCCCTCTATATATCAAAATGACGCAGCGTTATGTTATTATTATTTTACTTACGATATTAATAGAAGTATAGGAGAATGTAAAAAAGGAATATACCACGAAGGAAAAGATGGTCTATTAATATACATACCTTCAAAACATTCACCCGATATGGCTCCTCCAGGGCATCATGCAGTTACCGTTTATACTATTGCCCCTAATATTCCTACAAATGGTAGTTGGAAAGAAAATAAAGATGAATGGGCTGAAAAACTCTTAGATTTAGCAGAAAAATTTATACCTGGTCTTCGGAAACACGCTAAAATAAAAATTATTCTTACTCCAGAAGACTTTAAAAAGCGAACACATTTAAAACAACACGCTTTTGGAGGAACTGTTCCACATCTTAAGGTTCCGCCTCCCCAACATAAAACTCCTATAAAAGGTCTTTGGTTTGTAGGTGCTCAGAGTGAAAATTTTGGCGGTGTGGTGACGGGAATGATAGGAGCAGAAAATACTGTAAAAATGCTATTAAAAGAAGAAACCGTAACTAAACAAACTTTTAAGAGTTTATCAAAATAAAATTTCTTATTGAAAAAGGTAAACTTAGATGAGTAACTTTGATTTCTTACCGGCAAAAAAACCAACATTTTATTATATCGGAGTTACAACAACAAAATCATCGATCATGAGGGTTTTTCCAAAATGGGCTGAATATTTAGGAATTGGAGGTACAACGATAGTTGGAATTAATTGTGAAATCCATGATGAGCCTAAAGTTTACAGAGAAATTGTAGAATTTATAAAGAACGATAAGAATTCATTAGGTGCATTGGTAACTTCTCATAAAATAGATTTGTATGATGCAGCTTACGAATTATTTGATCGAGTAGATTCCTATGCTAAACTTCTTGGAGAATTAAGTTGTATTTCTAAAAGTGATGGAAAGCTCTGGGTACATGCTAAAGATCCAATAACAAGTGGTCTATCTTATGAAACCTTTATTCCTAAAGATCATTGGAAAAAATCGAGGGGAGAAATTTGCATAATGGGTGCAGGAGGGGCTTCTTTAGCTCTTACAACATACTTAATAGAAACGATGGAAAGTAATAATTGGCCCTCTAAAATTCATGTAACTAATAGAAGTATTCCCAGACTTGAAAATATGAAAAAAATTCATGCTCAAATTAATCCCGGAATAAGTTTTAAATATCACCATTGCCCAACACCAGAAGATAATGATAATATTGTTAGTAACTTAAACCATTATTCTTTAGTTATCAATGGAACTGGTGCAGGGAAAGATTTTCCAGGATCTCCTCTATCTAATGCTGCAGAATTTCCAGAAAATGGATTTGTGTGGGATTATAATTTTAGAGGAGATTTAATTTTTTTAAAACAAGCACATGCTCAAGAAAAAGAAAAGAACCTACATGTAGAAGATGGTTGGGTTTACTTCTTGCATGGATGGCAGAGAGTTATTGCTGAAGTTTTTCACTTGGACATTCCTACAAGTGGATTAGAATTTGAAAAGCTCTCAAAAATAGCTCTAAGTGTAAAATAACAATTGGAGGTTATATGATTGAAAAAATCAAAAATTAATAAATCCTCGGCAATAAAATTCAATATTAATGACGGTTTATCACCCGATTGTAAGTCTAAAAAAAGAATGCTTTCAGAAATGGCTGGAATGTATTTAGACAGTGAAGCATATAGCCAAAGTTTAAGCAACAAAGATGTATTAGTTTATGAATTCTATGATTTAGGTAAACCAGAAGAACCCGGAGAGTTATCGTACGGAACTACAATAATATATCCTGGAAAGATTGGAAATGAATATTTTATGACTAAAGGGCACTTCCACTCCATTCTTGATACTGCTGAGATATATTATTGCACCAACGGGCATGGTTATTTATTGATGGAAAATCCTGAGGGAGCAGTTGAATTACAGGAAATGACACCTGGAGTATCTGTATATGTCCCTCGTAGGTTTGCACACCGTAGTATTAATATCTCTAATTCTGAACCGTTCGTAATGTTCTTCGCATTTCGAGCTGATGCAGGTCATGATTATAAGACGATTGAGACTAAGGGATTTAGAAAATTAGTGATTGAGAAAAATGGGAAGCCCGAAATAATTGATAATCCAAAATGGAATTCTGATTAGGTGAACACATGAATAAAATCTATATTACTCCAAGATCCATCACAAAAAACGGACATCCATCTTTGGAAAAACTCCAGAAATCAGGTTTTGAGTTAATTTTAGGACCTCCAGGAAAGCAACCTACAGAGCAAGAGCAATTGGAGGTTTTACCGGAATGTGTTGCCTATTTAGCAGGTATAGAACCTATTACGAAAGAAGTCTTACAAATTGCAAAGAATTTAAAAATTATAAGTAGAAACGGAGTAGGAATTGATAACATCGATCTTACAGCAGCTAAAACACTTGGTATCGAGATTAAAACTGCAATTGCCTCAAACGCTCAAGGAGTAGCGGAATTGGCTATAAGTTTAATACTTAGTTCGGTTAGAGCAATTCCTTTTAGCAGTAATCGTCTAAAAAGTGGTAAATGGGAGAGAGTAAAAGGAATTGAATTAGTGGGAAAAACTCTTGGAATAATCGGTTGTGGAAATATCGGAAAAAGAGTAGCAAAATTGGCTATTGGATTAGGTATGAAAGTGTTAGGATATGACCTATTTCCAGATGAAACTTTCAAGCCTTCAATTGATTTCACATACACAAATTTAAACGAACTTTTAAAAAACTCTGATATTGTAAGTCTTAACTGCCCTCCAGGAGAGAAACCTCTGATTGATGGAAAAGTTATTAAGATGATGAAGGATAACATATACATCGTAAACACAGCAAGGGCAGGAATAGTTGATGAAGAATCAATACTTAATGCACTAAACAGTGGCAAAATTACAATGTATGCTACTGATGTTTATTCTACTGAACCTCCAGAGATCAGTGCTTTAATCAACCATGAACATACAATTACTACGCCTCATATAGGAGGATATACAGAGGAAAGCATCAATCGTGCTACAGATGCTGCCGTAGATAACATTCTAAATTTCCTAATAGTGAACTCTGTTGATATAATGGAATCTAACATTAATTCGCTCAAAGAATATATAAATAGTAAACAGGTTGCTTCTAACAAAGTTGAAATTAGCTGGTTAGGACAAGCAGGCTTCGCGATAAAGTTTAAGGACAAACTTCTTTTGATTGATCCCTATTTATCAGATTATCTTGCTAAAAAGTACAAAGGAAAGATTTTTCCTCATATACGGTTAATGAAAATACCAATAAATCCCGAAAAAATAGACAAAGTGGATTATGTCCTTAGTTCTCATGCACATTCTGATCATATGGACCCAGAAACTTTAGCAATTATTTCTCAAAAAAATTCTAAATGTAAATTCATAGTACCAGCGTCAGAATTTAGCGAAGCGATAAATAGGGGACCAAATTTAACTCAAATTATTGCTGCTAATGATAGCCACACAATAGAATTAGAAGACGATATTAAAATTACAGGAATTGCAGCCTCTCACGAAAATCTTAAAATAAACATAAAGGGAGAACATCATTTTCTCGGATATATTATTGATTTCGACGGCATTAAAATTTATCATTCAGGAGATTGTATTCCATATGAAGGACTCTCTAAAAAACTAAAAGATTTTAATATAAACATTGCTCTTCTACCAATAAATGGAAGGGATGAATACCGGTTAAAAAATGGTATAACTGGTAATTTTACAATACCAGAAGTTATAGAATTATGTTTAGAAGCAGGAATAAAAAAGCTAATCGTTCACCATTATGGAATGTTTGCTTACAATACTGTTTCTGCTGAAGAATTAGAAGATCTTGAGCAAAAAAGGTTAGATGATCTTCAAATAATTATTCCAAAAATTAATAATATTTATAGAATAAAAAAGAAATAAAATTAAATGGTGATGGATTATGGATATAATAGGAAAAATAGAAAGTTTAAAGTTAATTCCAGTAGCTGTAATCGAAGATAAGGAAAAAGCTATTCCGTTAGGAAATGCTTTAATGGAAGCAGGCTTACCCGTAGTTGAAGTTACTTTTCGAACTGCTGAGGCTGCAGAATCAATAGCAATGTTGAAAAAAGAATTTCCAGAGATGCTACTAGGCGCTGGAACAGTTCTTAAAGTCGAACAAGTAAAAGCTGCGGTTGAAGCGGGTTCTCAATTTATTGTCACTCCCGGTTTTAATCCTACTATAGTTGATTATTGTGTTGAAAATAATATTACTATAGTTCCAGGTCTTAATAGCCCTTCTTTTATAGAATGGGGTCTAGAAAGAGGATTGGATTTTTTCAAATTTTTTCCAGCTGATCTTTCAGGAGGGCCAAAAATGCTTAAATTACTCTCTGGACCATATCCTTCTGTTCGTTTTATGCCGACAGGTGGAGTTAACGATAAAACTTTGACGGATTATCTAAAATTAGATAATGTTATAGCATGTGGTGGAAGTTGGATTGTAAAGAAGAACTTGATATCGTCAGGAAATTTTGAAGAGATTAAAATCTTAACAAAAAGAGCACTTTCGCTTATAAAATCAGAAATCGGATGATTTTTTTTTCGCAATGATATTAATGCACCTATGGTGAGGAAAATTATAAACATTCTAGCAATTGACATTGGAACTCAGAGCATCCGAGCTGGAATTGTTAATTCACAAGGTACGATTTTAGCTGTTTCACAGCAACTACAAGAAGTAGATAGTCCTTTTCCTGGTTGGGCTCAGCAGCAACCAAAAATTTGGTGGGACTTGACAAAACAAGTTATTTCTGATGTAATAAAGAAATCAAAAGTAGAGATAAATTCGATTAAAGCTGTGAGTACTTGTGGACAAATGCATGGGCCAGTTGGAATTGATAAAAACGGAAATATCACAACAGAATGGACCCAAATCTGGATGGACAAGCGATGTGAGAATATCTGTAATAAAATAAGAGAAAATTTTGATGAATCGAAACTAATTCAAATCACAGGAAATCCGATTACAACCGGGTGGCCAAGTTTTAAAATTAAATGGATAAAAGAGAACCAACCTGAGATATACAATAAAACAAAATGGTTTCTCGTTCCAAAAGATTTTGTTAATTATCAACTTACAGGTGTTGCTAGTACAGATCCAAGTGAAGCTTCAGGAACATATCTCTACGATTATACTACTAATAAATACTCAAATTATATGGCTGAAGTTTTAGACATCGATCTTAGCAAATTTGCTCCGATCAATAACTCATATGATACTATTGGGAAGACTCAACCAAAAATTTCAAGGGAAATAGGAATTCCCGCTAATATCGCCGTAATAGCAGGTGGTGGGGATTTTATGGTTTCTTTACTTGGATTAGGGTTAGTTAAGGAGGGAACAGCTGTGGACATGACAGGAACGAGTACTCTCTTTGTCGTTCATAAAGATAAACCAATAATAAATCCTTCAGTACAAAATTTAAGGCATGTAATTGACGGATGGATTCCATTTACTATTTTGGATACTGGAGGTTTAAGTATGAAATGGTGTAAAGATTTCTTAAGTTCTGTTAATTTAGGAGAAATTTCATACGAACAAATGATTGAAATGGCAGAAAAAATATCTAGTGGAAGTGAAGGATTGATCTTTTACCCTTATTTGTTAGGTGAACGAAAACAAGATAATATTCATGCAAAAGGATGTTTATTTGGTTTAACTTTAAACCATAAGGCAGGTCATATAGCGCGATCTGTGATGGAAGGGGTTGGTTTAGCACTTGGAAGAGATATTCAGACTTTTAAGAATATAGGAGTAGACATCAAACAAGTATTTTGTGTAGGTGGAGCAACTCGAAATAAGTTACTTTATCAAATTAAAGCAGATATCACGCAAATTCCCCATATTTTAACTGATGAACCGGAAGCAAGTTTGAGAGGCTGTGGTTTACTTGCGGCTTTCGGTTTAGGATTTATTAAAAGTTTCGAGGAAATTGTCTTTAAAGAAAATGCGAATTGCATCATTATCGAACCAGATAAAAAAAAAGCAATTGAGTATAAGGCATTACAGTTGGAATTTAATAGAATGTATGATCATCTAATAGGATATTGGAAGGGATTGGTTGTTCCTAATCCATCATAATAAGTGATTTATTATAAGAATAAAATTATTAACCAAAATTAGAGATATATAAATATAGAAATAAAGAATATACTAAGGATCAATAATATGACTGAAACTACTGTTCTAGAAATGGTCGATAAGGCGAGTGATAGAATTAAACGGCTCCGCGGTAGATATCTCGATGAAAAGCCTTTTATTTCAATAGAAAGGGCAAAATTTTACACAGAAAAGTGGATAGCGACTGAAAACAGTAAACTATCCTATAATGTTCGTGTTGCATTATCAATGAAAAATGTCTTCGAAAAAATGGGATTTAACATTGATCCGGACGATAGAATTGCTGGCACATGGACAGAGAATTTCTTGGGTATTCCAATCGACATTGAACGAGGTTTATTCAATAGAGTATTTGAAGTAGAGCTTGATGAGAAATCAATGAAAACCTTTGCTAAAGAGGGTACTAAGAATTTCATGTCGTATATGATAGCTAAGTACGGCTCTAAGGGGCTACTTAAAACTCTAGATCACTCTAAAAAGATCGGAGTTGTTATGCCAGAATTAGGGACAGATACATTAGATATTAGGAAAATAAATCCATACCAGATTAGAGAAAAAGACAAGGAATTACTTCTTAAAGACCTTCTTCCATATTGGAAAGAAAATACTATAGCCAATAGGCTAGGAAAAGCTTTTATTGAGAGTAACATATATCCGGGAGAGTTCGGAGATTTTATTACGAATTTACCTCGATCTACGGGTCAAAGTGATATGGTGACTTCAATTGGTTCAGCTCTTGGAGTATGGCAAGGACATTTAATCTTAGACCATGAAAAACCAATACTAAAAGGTTTATTGGCTATGAAAAATGAAGTCCAAGAGGTAATCGTCGCTTCCAAAAAATTAGCACAACATGAAAAAGAGTTCCTTGAATCAATAAACATAGCTCTTGAAGGAGTGATGATTTATTCAAAAAGGTTAGCGGAAAAACTCGAAGATGTTTTGAAAAACACTTCAGATCCCTCAACAAGAGCAGTATTAAACCAAATGCTACAAACTTGCCAAAAAGTTCCCCTTTATCCAGCAGAAACATTCAGAGAAGCAGTCCAGTCGTATTGGATAATTAAAACCGCTGTTGAG
>JAGXNP010000143.1 GCA_019894885.1 Promethearchaeota archaeon
GGTCAGATGTGTATAAGAGACAGATCCTGCGGATAAATTTGCAGCCATTGAATAATTTCTTTTATTTTCTTCACTTGTAGTAGCCAGAGATTGGGCAAGTATACGAGATTCCTCAGAGTTTAATTCAAGATTCTCTACAGATAAAGTAAAACCCTTATCTTCCTGTCTTGTACATGCAGCACTGAAATATGCTGCGGTCTTATACATTTTACTACATTCTACCATCGCTACTATTGCGTTTTCCATTAAATTTTCTGATTCGTATTGCTTGGAAAGAAAGGAATACGCTTGTGCCAATATCCATAACACTCGTGAACACTCGAATATTAAATCCCATATTCTTATTTCTTTTTTATCTATAGGATCATAGAAGGAAGTAGAAATATCTAGTTCTTTAAGTATCTTGATTTGACTTTGACTTTTATAATTAACATTTAGGACTTTTATATAATCTAAAATGTAATTAAGCTCAGAAGAGAAAAACTCTTTATTTTTCCACAATGCCTCTTCTAAGTTTTTAATTTTATAGTGTAGAAAGCGAATTTTTTGCATTGTTTCTAGAGGGAAAAAGGTTTTCAGTATTGATGGACTGCTTGATGTTATTTTTTTTTTACCTGTTTTTAAATCAATTCCATAACTGGGTCTCATGGTTGATTTAGCATCAATATCCTGCTTTTTTTGATAGCGTTTTTCCCTTTTTGGATGTTGTGTTTTAACTGCTAGTTTTTGAGGATATTCCTTAACTTTTAATTTTCCTGGAATAGAAACTTTATTTAGTTTTGGCGTTATAGCTAATTCGTTTGGAAGTTTAATTTCTTCTTTCTGTTTAAGGGTTACTATTTCTACAATATCTTCACTTCTTTCCTCTTTCCTCATACTCTCAAGATATTTATTAGCAATTTCTATGTACCTTTTTGCATTCGATATTTCAATACCCTTTAGTCTGGAAATATCTTCTTCATTGGATGAAGCGAGTTTCTTTATGGTTTCTAAAGAAACCTTGTGCCGGTTCATTCCAAATATCATTAGATCACAAGCTTTCATTTCATTACTTGATATTGATGGAGATTTATTTTTCTTAATAATGTTTTGTATTCTTTCTCTTGTCCCAATACTCTTCAAGTGCTTCTTTGCGATTTCAATGAACATTTTCGCGTTATTTACTCCAATACCATCTAATTTAATTAAATCTTCTACAGTGGAAGATGCGAGTTTTTCTATGGAATCTATCCCCTTTTGTTTCATCCTTTCTGCATTTAATATTCCGATACCATTAGCTATTTGCATAATTGAGTGCATATTAATCACTTAATATTGAATTCAATACCTATATGATACTTATTCAATCGTTCATTTTAAATTTATTTAAATCGTTCCGACAAATTTGAAATAAAGAAAATATGTTTTGTTATAATAAAAAGTAAGCTAACCGATAATAGGTTAATTATAACTTAAGAATATCCGAAACGGTCAGTTCTCAATTATATAAATATTAATAACTCTAGGAAAATAATCTTGTACATATCCAAATTTTTTATCGAATTGTTAACGATGCCAAGTGATAAGAACAGTGTTGAGAATTTATTACATGAGTATTTATTAGAAGAAGGCATTATAAAGGACAGAATTGATAGTGCTAAATTTGATTTCGGATTCATAATTTCATTTCCCCCTGAACCAAAAAGCCAGAATTTGAGTATTTATAAACTAAAAAACATGAATGGTATCTTTATAACTATTAGATTTCAGATTTCAAAAGAAAAAGCTGAAATTTTAAATTCGTTTAAAGATAACAGGAAACTTCAATTTTTTAATGATTTAAGAAAATACCTTCTAATTAAGGAAGTTTTTTTCAAATTTGTTCTTCAAGACTTAATAGTTGAAATACACGAGCAAATTTATCCTGATGAAGAAAGCTTCATTTCAAAAAACTCTCTGTTTAAACTAATTCAAAAAGTATTTTACTGTTATATATTTAGCAATCTATTATTAGAAGAATATTGCATGGGAAAAAAAAGACCAATAACAAATTTGGGACTTTTTTATTAAGATAACAATTTTGATATTTTATACAATAAATACGACTTTTCTTTTCTTATTTTGTTAAGTAAAGCTTTAATGAATAGGAGAACATTGTATCTATGTTCAAGTATAATTATATAATTAAAATAGATATAATAGTGTGAATGAACGAACACAATTTCGATAATTTCAGTCAGTATTTTAATAAATGGCAAAAAAATATTCTTAATTTTACTCTTAAAAGGAATCTGGCTAATAAGGAGCTCGAGAATTATATTAAAAGTTTCCAAACTATCGATTCTGAAATCTTTAAAGCACTTTTCATTGCTAAAAAGTATTATTATAAAAAACATCACTATTATAATCGGAAGATCAAAAGATTAAAACAGAAGGAAATTGACTTTAACCAGCTTTTAGATTATGTAAATAGAGAGAGAAGAAACCTTACAGAACCAAAAGTAAAGGATGAAATTTCCACCTCAATAAGATATATTAAACAATCTATTAAAGAGATTGAAGTTAAAATTAATAATTTAAGTAATCAAATTGAAGAACTAACTTTAGATCTAGACGAGGAAAACAATATCATAGAAGATATCAAAAATTTAGATAGAGACAAGCAAATAAATCTTAGGCATTTAAGGAAACTCGAACAGGATTTATCTAAAGAAATGCAACATGATACCTATTTTAAAACCGTTAGAACGATTGAAATTCTTGAAGTCAATTTAGGAGAAATACCCCGAAATTTGAATAAATGGTCCAAAAAGAAAGTAAAAATCCATAGAAAAATGCTTGATTTATATCATAAAGCTAAAGTTTTTGAAAATATTAAAAAACAAATAGAAAATGAATTACTAGGAGCTAAACAAAACACGGATAGGTATCTCCAGCTTTATTCTAAACTGACAAACCAGAATAATAATAAATTAATAATAGAAGAACAGTTGAGTTTTTTTAAAAATGAAGCAAAGGCTAAAGAAAAACGATATACTAAAAACATCATTAAAAAAAAGAGATTAAAGAAGAAATTTAGGAATAAGAAATTAGAAATTGCGTTAGAAAAACAAAAATCTGGAAAAAAATTGGATTTTTACGAATTAAAATTAATTTTAGACCATTCAAAAAAGAAAGAATAATTGATCTCACTTGGGCTTATTGTGGAGATCTTCCATTGTGCATAACCCAAGAAGTCCTAGACACTTGGGGTCCAGTTCTTATCGCTAAAATAAAAGGTGGATATGAACCTATAGGTGGTATGGTTAATTTAACTCAAGGTGATTTAGATTTCTGGCCTTGGAAGTTTGAAGATTTACTAGATCTTGAGATTTATTGGGATACTAAACCATATAAGCATGTAGATTGCTATTACGATTATTGGTATGGATATGTTAAATTACCTGCTGATGTAAGCTCTATTGAATTGGCAAGTAATCAATGGCCTGCTGGGGCAATACCCGTCGTGGAAGGTCCTTGCATTCCAGGAAAAATGGTTAATTTTGAAATTGATGTTAAATATCAAGGATGTTCAGAAGTGGATCAACAGTTCTGGTTAATAATGACACATAAAAGTCATTTCTCGAATTTTAAAACTCCCGATTAGGAAAAAATCGCCAGTTTAAAGTATAATAGTTAGAATAACTGTTATAATGGCAAGTAATCTTGCCATTTTTTTTATTTTTTGCATAATATTTAAAGGTTATATAGTAAAAACGCTATTCCCTCATCAGAAAACGGTATCCTGAAAACATATAATTGCCAAATTTAAAGAAGATAAAAAATATCAGCTTTTTGATAATTTAAAAAAATTTAAAAAAAATTTTCATGTTTAATACCAATTTCTATCTAATCTAATTCCAATTTTTTAAACAAAATAAAAAATTAAAGTTAATGACAACACGAAAACGGCTGCAATAAGAAGTTTTTTCAATTTTCCTTTATCTTTATTGTTTAAAGATTTAAAAGATCTACTCGTTGTTATCTTAATCGTAAGCGGAATCATTGCAACTAAACCTAAAGCGGGTAATATTAGACCAAGCGGATCTGAAAAAAATTTAGGTAGCTTTACAGGTTTTTCTACAATTAAAGGTAATTCCTTATATTCTTCATTTCCGAGAGTATCCTTAGCACAAAATCTAATAGTTATTATAGCTCCTTGAGCCAAATTATCCCAAATCTGTTCCCATAAATTCTGATCAATTCTTCCTATCAAACCTGTAAATGGTCTTGTAGTTTCACCCCAATCAATCGTATACCAACAAGAATCTACACCGTTTTCGTCAAAAATTGAAAGTTCAAAATAGGGGGCATTTCGATCGACTTTCTGGTTCCCAGTAGGCAGAATAATAGTAATATTTGGGCCAATTGTGTCCTTTGAAAGATATAATTTATTAAAATAATTAATATTCCCCATAGTATCATTAGCAAAAAATTCTATGTTAAACTCTCCTTGGGGTAGAGAATCCCATATAAAGATATCAATAAATTGTGTTATGTTGCCCGTTATATCTATTAAGTAATTATTAATACGATACCAAACTTTATCCAAATTAGGCTCTATAATTGTAAGATTGATAAATGGTAATGATGCAAGTGCAGTGATGTTACTTGGGGAATTGACAATAATTATAGGTATATCTGGATCTTTTCTTATGGAAACTTCATCAAATCCGATTTTTCCAAATGAGTCAATGACATAAAACCTTATGGTAATTATATTGAACCCAAAGTTATCCCACACGTTTTGATTTATTGTTCCGCTTAATCCTGTGAATGTGATATTTGTTATACCATTATCTAATGTATACCACACTGACTGAAGTTTTTGTCCTGATTTAGAAATAGAAAAACTTGGAGCTGCAATCCCAAATAAGTGATTATTTCCGGGTGAAATTATAGATATATTCGGAGGAAAAATATACTTTCGAACAGTTATACTTCTATATCCTATATGACCAACAGTATCATTAGCATAAAACCTTATTGTAACAGTTCCATTTCCAAATAAATCCCACGTTGTTTGATCAATCATACCAGTAAAACCAGTAAACTGTATAATTATGGATTCTCCAATCAGAGTATACCAGGTGGAGTTTAAATAATCTTCTGCAACAGAAATATTAAAACTAGGAGCGATATCTCCGTAAACATCATAAAGTTGAGGAGAAATTATATCTATTACTGGTTGGACTGTATCTTTATATAATGTCAATCTTATTGAATCATTTAAATTTCCAAGAGAGTCTTCTGCGAAAATGTCAATAAAAAATATCCCCTCTGATAAATCATACCATATAAACATAGCAAGTGGCTCATCTGTGTTGTTTGATAAAAATCTTGGAGAATATCCTACTACTTGATAGCTAATTGAAAATAGATTTGGATCATAGGCCCCTACATTAAAGATTGGATATGAATTCCAATGGGTATTATTTAAGGGTAAATTAATAGTCACTAAGGGTGCTACTGTATCCTTATAAAGTGTCAAAATAATACTGTTATTTAAATTGCCAGCGGTATCATTTGCAAAAATATTTATTTGGAATTCTCCCTGTGCTAAATTATCCCATATAAAAGCATTTAATGGTTCAGACCCACTCGAAAGTAAAAAATTTGTTCCCATAACAGAATACCATACGGCATCGATGTTTATATCAAAAGCATTTATGTTCAGAATAGGAGGTGATGAATAATATGTATTGTTCTGGGGAGAATTTATCGTAATAAGGGGTGAAGTTATGTCTTTAATAAGAGTTAAGTTCACTAAGCTACTCATATAACCAAAAGTATCATTAGCATAAAATTCAATAGTAAAAGGACCTTCACTTAAACTATTCCAGATAGAAGATTCAAAAAGCTGCTCAATATCGTTAAGTATATGTATTTTACTTGTACCAATTTTATAATAGATTGATTGAAGGTTCGGGTCAAGATAAGAAATCTTTAAAATTGGAGGTGAATTATAGCATGTAAAATTACTTGGGATAATAGCTTCAAAAACGGGTCCTATAGTATCCTTGTATAATGTTAAAATGTAAGTATTATTAAGATGTCCAAAACTGTCATAAGCAGTGATACTAATAAGAAACTCTCCTTGGGGAAGACTATCCCAAATATCTTGATTTAGTAGTTCTTCTGTACTATTCTCTAACCAAATATTAACTGGAAGATATCCAATAACCGTGTATGTAAGAGAGATGAAATTTGGATCAAATACGGTAATATTAATTGGAGGCGGTGAATTAAAATAAGAATTATCATCTGGTAGAGTAATTATAAGTTTAGGTGCGAGAGTGTCCTTGTAAAAAGTTAAAGTAAAGGAATCGTTAAGATATCCTAATACATCTACGGCAAAAATCTCAATTGTAAATAGACCTTGGGAAAGACTATTCCAGATTGTGTCATCAAAAATTATGATGGTATCGTTATTTATTGTTATATCTGTTGACCCAACTCGATACCAAATAGAGTATAAATTTGGATCATACACCTTAACTCTAAAGTTTGGTTCTACAGCACAATACGAATTATTACTAAACGGAGGAATGAAAGTAATTGTAACTTCTGGTGGATTTGGGTCTTTTCTTAGAGTAATTTCGTAAAATCCTATTTGTCCTAAAGAATTATTGATGTAAAAAATGATAATTACATCCTCAAAACCATAATTATCCCAAGCATCTTGATCAATAACAACATTCAACCCTGAAAAGGTGAAGTTTGTTACCCCATAATCCAAAGAGTACCATGTAGTATTTAGGTCGAGTCCTGATTTATAAATCGTAATATTAGGAGCTTCAATCCCGAATAGGTCATTTTCTTCAGGATCAATAATGGTAATTATAGGAGCAAATATATTTTTCCTAACGGTTACCTCGATAAATCCTAGATTATTAAGAGTATCGTTTGCGTAGAATCTAATTGTTACTGTTCCGTTCCAAAATCCTTCCCAAGCTACTTGATTTATTTTTCCAGTTAATTCATTAAATGAATAATTTAAAGAATTCCATGTTTGGTTATATAACATGTACCATGTCTGGTTTAAATTAAGTTCACTTATGGAAATATCGAAATATGGAGAGAGATCACCAAACAAATCATATAGATTTGGGTAGTTAATTATTACTATTGGATTTCTTACATCTTTATGAAGTCTTAATGTATATAATTCATTTAAATTGCCAGTAGAGTCATTCGCATAAAAATAAATTACAAACTCTCCTTCTTCGGGTAAACTATCCCAAATACCACTATTTAGTTGTTGATTCGTATTGTTTAATAAAATAATTTCTTGAGTTCCAACTCGATACCATAAAGTATGGAAATAGGGATCTATTACAGTTAATCTAATATTGGGTGGTGATTTGTGATAGGTATTATTTAATGGCGAATTTATAATCAAAGTTGGAGTAACTACATCTTTATAAAGAGTTAGCATGTAGTTATCGTTTAGATGACCAAAACTATCATTTGCATATATTTGAACTTCAAATTTTCCTTCTTCTGGTAAGGCGTTCCAAATTAAGATATTTAACTGCTGAAGCATGTTATTCTGCAGAGTAATATTAACATTATTAACACTATACCAAATAGTATCAATGTTTGGATCGATCGCAGTTATATTAAGATAAGGTCGCGAATTCCAAAAAGTGTTATTTACTGGTGAATTTATCGTTATGGAAGGAGCAATTGTGTCTTTATATAAAGTTATTGTAAGCTCAGAATATTGACCTAAACTATCAAAACTTGTAATAACGATGAGAAATTCTCCTTGAGTAAGAGAATCCCAAATAACTTGACTAAGTAATATGTCAGTATTGTTTACCAATCCAACTGGAGAATATCCAATTACGGTATAGGTAAGGGAGCCAAAATTTGGTTCATAGACTGTAATATTAATTGGAGGGGGTATGTTATAGTACGTTTGATTTAAAGGACTATTAATAATTAATCTAGGAGCGACAATGTCTTTATAGAGAGTAATTGAAAAAGTATTGTTAATATTGCCAGCAGAATCGTTCGCATAAAAATTGATCGTGAATTGACCTTCGTCGGGTAAACTATCCCATATGGAGGAGTCAAGAGGCTCGGATATTCCATTGTCAAGAAATATCTTGGTACCGCTTACCACATACCAGACAGAGTCAAAGTATGTATCAAAGGCAGTAACTTGGATGTCGGGTATGGAATTCCAATAAGTATTGTTTTCAGGCGAAATAATGCTCAAAGAGGGCGTTACAACGTCTTTATAAAGACTTAGGGTGAATGTGTTATTAATATTTCCAGTAGAATCGTTTGCAAAAAAGTTTATGGTGAAAAGACCTTCGTCGGGTAAACTATCCCATATAGAGGAGTCAAGAGGCTCGGATATTCCATTGTCAAGAAATATCTTGGTACCGCTTACCACATACCAGACAGAGTCAAA
>JAGXNP010000144.1 GCA_019894885.1 Promethearchaeota archaeon
ATACGACTTAATCTTTGAAGTGTAATTCTCGATATACGGGCAACTTCAATAACTCCTGGAATATTGCCTTCAGAAAAGTGAAGGCTGGCATAAGTGGTTGTGTCTAAGTGAAACCTACCAGTTAGATACACTTGAGTTCTTGAACGCCGTCTAATGATACCATAGGACATGTAGTGGTCTGAACCCCCCGAAAGCTCGAAGATACACTTTGCCAATGGTTTCTTATCTCGGGATAAGTAGAGGTCCCTTGTTATTCGATTCTCTGAAGCCCGGGCAACCAAGTAAGGGAAGAGGAATTCGTCCCCATTTTGCGTAAGGATAATATCGGGATTAAGGCGTTCTATTTCTTTACTGATAGTCCTTAAAATTTCAGCTTCATTTCTCTTGTCAATTACTATTTTCCGTTTTTTGTACCCATCTGCCCGAGGAACATTGTCTTCATCATTCTGAACTATACTGATTTCGGCATAAGAAATAGGATCGTTATAATATGGCTTAATTCCTTGGTAATTAATTTTTACATCTAACCAGACGGCTCTTAGTGGGGGTAAATCGTAGAAAAGTTCTTCATTATCGTCCTGTAAATCTATAGAAACAAGACGTAAAAATCTATCATTCTTCCCGCTGCTATTTTCGACCTTAATCTTAAAGCAGCAAAAAGACATAGGGAAAAGGTCGTTGACATAGAAGTACATCTGAGTAATTGGGAGATCCGTATTAAACAGTGTAAATAATCCTATTTTATTGATTTCTTTAATAGTTTTCTTGAATAC
Organism: Promethearchaeota archaeon; assembly: GCA_019894885.1. Lineage (GTDB taxonomy): Archaea > Asgardarchaeota > Lokiarchaeia > Sigyniarchaeales > SOKP01 > SOKP01. Next base: position 774 of record JAGXNP010000144.1, read on the forward strand.
CGACGGTTTTTCAACAGTGACGCCAAGAACTTTCGTTTTTTCATGGTCCTCTAGCTTCACATATTTTTCACAGATACGGACTTTCTTTACATTCTCATTTTGAGTAAGAATAAATTTCATTCTCTTTAGGTCATTACCAACATCATCTTTAGGAACTGCGAAAAATTCAGGATTGAACTGATGGTATATTCTTATTACTTTCTGCTCTTTTGCGGTTTTTACCCAGAGGATAACTCCTTCGCTATATGTGGATACATCTAGAAGCCACCCATTAAAAGTCGTTTGCGAATCCAACTTTATTCTATTCCCTTTATTAATTCCTCTAATTCTTCGATTTTCTTTTCCAATTGCCCAATTTTCCTTTCTTGTTCAATTGCAAACGAAATAAAAAGAATTTCGGAGAGCATTGGGCGAGCTCCTAGGCTTCCAGCATCAGCATGGATTCTAGCGTAGTTCATCAATTTATTAAAAATTGTTTGGTCCTCTGGCCTAAGTGCTCTTTTGAAGTCTTTCCAACTTTCTATTTCGTGCTCTAAAGCGGGTCTAAAAGCAGGTACTGTCCTTCCCATATTTTACACATTCGGTATTATTTCAAGTATCTCGCTAGTAAGTCTTTAAGGAAATTTAAAGACAAATACCTTTGAAATTTACTAATTTTTTTGGTATAACTCAGATAGTCGTTCTCTTCTTCTTAGCTCTCAATATGTTTTTAAATGATTCCTCACATTTTTTTTTATGAATGAAGAATTAAAAAACTGGCACGCTCCTTGTGGAATTTACTGCAAAAGGTGTCCAGGAGTTCAATCCTTTAATTGCAAGGGTTGCCGAACGCTTAAGGGCCAGATATCGAAATTTCCAGTATGTAAAACCTTTCAATGCATCACAAATAAAGGCTATGAGTTCTGTTACGAATGTGAAGACTTCCCATGCGAGAAATTGCAGCCCATTGTTAGTTTCGAGATTTTTACACCACACAACTCAAAGGTTTATAATTTATTAATGATTGAGAAGTTAGGTCTTAACAAATGGAACGAGATTTGTGAGGAGAAATCAGAGCTTTACTATAGAGGTAAGAAAGTTCAATATGGTGGAGATCCTTTAACCCTCGAAGAAAAGGATCCTAACTTCTATAAAAAGAAAGATTAAACTTTCAAATGTCTTTTATTCTTATTTCGATTCATGTTATAAATATTTAAACATTTCTTAAAGCTAAAACCAGCAATCTAAAGTCATGTTTTTCGTAGTATTTGCCAAATTTCTTTTAGGAAGGCGCGGCTTCCATTTTAGAAGGCGATTTTCTGGCAAGTAAGGGTGTTGAACAAGAACATATTCGGTGTATCGCTCGTCTTCGTTTATCATTATTAATACGCTTCCGAAGTGGGAAAGAATTTTTCCTCCATTGGGCCTGTAAAGAGAATATTCGTTCATTGGAGCAGTTAAGAGGATTAAAGGTTTTGTTTTGTAAAGAATTGCTTTAATCCCACTTATGGCTCTTAGTAAATCTTCAAAAGTTTGTTTTTCGTAACCTTGAAAAAGCGTAGTGATGCCAGAAATTAGAACAACTTTTATGTCTTCAAGTTTGGAGAGTCTATTCTCTAGTAGTTCTACCATTTGATCCCAAGTAAAAGCACGAGCAATTAAGATGTTTTCTAACACCTTTCGAGGGGATAAATTCTGGGAAACAGCAAATTTACTTACATTATATGGATTAAAGCGATTATTTGCGTCAATATATGCAACCTTAATTTTCTCTCCAAGACCACCATTAGCGAAAGATTTCTGAGCAATAACAGAAGTGGTTAATAAAATGTTCGAAGTTTTTTTTTTGTCTCCATAAAGAAGATAAACCAAGTCTTTTTGGAAACCGCCCTCTCCCAATAGCTCGTCCAGCGTTGAATCGCCGCTCGAAACTAAGGGAACTCTCTTGTTTTTCCGATACACTTTTAACCCCGATCTGAAAGACATTATTTAGGTGAAGTATACCTCAAACTAAAATTGTGTAACTCCGACAATTTTCTAAAATTTGCTAGAAGCATAAATAAATTTCGTAAGATAAATATTTAAGCTAGAAGAGTAATTCTCTTTAAAAGGATTAGTATTTCATGGAGACAGAGAGAGGAAAGTGGAAGTAAAAATAAAATAAGATTAATAATTTCGAGTTTTTAATGTCCCGACAAAAATCATTGCAGCACTTTAGTAGAATTAAAAATTATCGAAGTTCTACTTTTTCAAGCTAACATTCTAAAAAAATGATCACTAATTCAAAACTTTATAACTAATATCGTCAATATTAATTATTAACAAATTTAATTTAATCAAAAATGGATTAATGTGAGTGTTAAAAATGTCAAGTCCATACGAAAGTAGATTTTGGCGAAAAAATTGGGACTCAGGTCTCACTGATCTCGATCCGGAAGAGTTTGAAACTACTTATCCTGAAATGTTAAGAAATGCATTCGATAAATACCCTGATAATATGGTGTTTACATTTCAAGGTTTAGAAATTACTTATCGTGAGTTAGATAAGTATTCTAATCAATTTGCTAATATGTTGATTGAAAATGGGTTTAAAAAGGGGGATGCTGTTGGGATTAATCTTCCAAATTCTCCAGAATATGTATATTCAGTCATAGGCACACTTAAAGCAGGATGTATTGTTTCAGGTGTTAGCCCTTTAATGTCCGATGTCCAAATGCACTATCAAATAGAGGATCTTGGGAGAGGAGGGAACAAGGTTGCATTAGTTACTCTTGATGCAATTTTTGAACATAGGTTGAAAAAAATTGCCGATAAATTACCACAACTTAAAGTTGTAATAGCAACAAGCGTAATTGGATCGTTTTCTAAAGAGGATCAAGCAAAGATTAAAGCCGTTAGAGAGATTCCTTCTGGTGAAATTACACCATTAGAGGGAAAAACCGTCCTTCATTTCCAAGATGATGTTTTGGCAAAATATTCTACTGATTTGCCTAAAGTTGATATATCTCCAGATGATATTGGTTGGATTCAATATACTGGTGGTACAACAGGTCCTCCTAAAGGCGCGATGTTGAGCCATAGAAACTGTGCTTCAAATATGAAATGTATTAGAGCTTGGCTTCAATGGGAAGAAGGAAAAGGAGTTTTATGTTCAGGATTTCCTATGTTCCACATTGCGGGTCTAACCGTAAGCGAAGCTGCTATTTATTTAGGTTGGTCTCAAATAATTATAGCTAATCCACGGGATGCATTAGGTATCTGTAACGAAATGAAAAAATATAGTCCAACAGTTTTAGTAAATGTTCCATCGCTATATCAGATCCTGATTAATTTTAAAAAGTTCAAAAGATTAGATCACTCAGCTATAGTATCATGTGTTTCAGCAGCAGCCCCATTTCCGAAAGAATCTCAAGAGGCTTTAGAAAGTATAGTAGGGCAAGGAAAATTATTAGAACTTTACGGTATGACTGAATTATCGCCTGTAGCATCAATGAATCCCTCTTTAGGGGAGAAAAAATTGGGTACGGTAGGAATGCCATTCCTAAATGTTGAATTAAAGCTTGTTGATCCTGAAACGAGTAAGGAGGTTCCATTAGGAGAGCCAGGCGAGATCTGCGTAAAAGGACCACTTGTTATGCAGGGCTACTATAACAAACCCGAGGAAACGAAAAATGCAATAGATTCAGACGGGTATATGCATAGCGGCGATGTAGGAATAATGGATGAAGATGGCTACATCCGAATTGTCGATCGTACAAAAGATATGATCATTGTCGGGGGATTTAAAGTATTCTCAGCAAAAATAGAAGATGTGCTAGCCAAGCATCCTGCAATTGGAATGATTGCCTTAATTGGATTACCTAACCCTGATCGTCCTGGTTCGGAGATTGTTAAGGCACACATCCAATTAAACCCTGATTTTGAATATGATGGAAACGAAGAGGCATTAAAAGAGGATATTATCAAATTTGCGAAAGAGAATTGTGCACCATATGAAGTTCCCAAAATTATTGTAATTGCTGAAGAACTTCCACTTACGGTTATAGGAAAGATCGACAAGAAAGCTTTAAGAAAAAGTTAAAAATTTATTTTTTTTTACTATCTTTTATATTTTGAATACCCACTCTCTATAGTCCATTATTGGTTCAATATCACCATTTTTTAATACTCCATCAACACGCATTTGTTCGGAACCAACCATGAAATTTATCACTATCATTAACTATTTTTATAGATTTATTTAATTTCCAAAATCTGATTCTTTAATAATCTTGGAAACTCAAAGTGAAACTCAAAACTTTATATCGAAAAGAATCATTTCTATTTTTTAACACTTTTTTACAATAAAAATCAAATAATAAGAAATCGATGTTAAAAAATGTCGTATAAAGATAAAATATGGAAAAAATCTTGGGATAGTCATGTCAAAGATCTGGACCCTAAGGAGTTTGAAATGACTTATCCCCAAGCCATTCGACAAACTATGGAAGAATTTCCGGAAAAAATGGCTTTTGATTATTTGGGGGTAATTTTTACATACAAGGATTTAGACGAGGCTTCAAATCAATTTGCCAACATGTTAATTGAAAACGGGTTTAAAACAGGAGATGTCGTGGGTATTAATTTACCAAATATGCCAGAATATTTAATGGGAATCATTGGTACTTTAAAAGCAGGCTGTATTGTTTCAGGCGTTTCACCTCTTCTTTCAGACATTCAAATGCAATATCAACTGAACGATTTGGGATCTGGAGGGAATAAAGTAGCAGTACTAACTTTAGATGCAATTTTTGCTGGTAGATTGACAAAAATCGCTTCAAAAATACCGCAATTAAAATTAGCAATAGCTACTAGTGTAGGAGGTTACCTTCCAAAAATAAAACAGGTTTTAGGAAAATTAATCGGAAAAATTCCAAAAGGAAAGATTACTCCTTTAGAAGGAGTCACAGTAATGGATTTTCACAAAGACATGCTAACTACCTATTCTAAAGAGTTACCAAAAGCAGATTTTAAACCTGATGATTTAGCATTCATTCAATATACTGGTGGAACCACAGGACCTCCAAAAGGAGCAATGTTAACCCATAAAAACATAGTCTCTGATATAGTTATATTTCAGAAATGGCTTAATTGGGAAAGAGGGAAAGGAGTAGCTCTTTCAGGATTCCCATTCTTCCACATCGCAGGGACATTTACAACCTTAAATGTAATCTACCTCAGTTGGAGTCAAGTTTTAATACCAAACCCAAGAGATTCAGACCATATTATTAAAGAAATGGCTAAATATGAACCATCAGTTTTAGCAAATGTGCCTTCACTATATCAAATTTTGATGAAAAATCCTAAATTTAAAGGACTAGACCATTCAAAACTAGACTTTTGCGTTTCTGCAGCTGCACCTTTTCCAGAAGTATCTCAAAGAGAACTCGAAGCTATTGTAGGTAAAGGCAAATTAATCGAAGCGTATGGTATGACGGAAACATCCCCACTTACAGCGAGTAATCCATCTGTTGGAGTTAAAAAACTTGGTAGTATTGGTTTACCACTTAACAATGAGGAATTTAAGCTGGTAGATCCCAATACAGGTTCGGAAGTGCCCTTAGGAGAAGCGGGTGAAATATGTGTTAAAGGCCCACAAGTTATGGTAGGGTACTTCAATAAACCCGAAGAAACTAAAAAAGCGATAGATAAAGATGGTTTTATGCACACTGGAGATGTAGGTTTAATGGATGAAGATGGATACGTTAAAATCGTGGATAGAACGAAAGATATGATAATTGTCGGTGGATTTAAGGTATTTTCCGCAAAATTAGAAGATACTTTAGTTAAACATCCAGCTATCGGGATGGTTGCTACGATAGGTGTTGATAACCCTGAAAGACCAGGCTCTGAAATCGTTAAAGCAATTATACAATTAGATCCTGACTATAGTTACGACGGAAACGAGGAAGCTTTAAAGAAGGATATTACAGCGTTTGCTAAAGAGAACTGCTCTCCTTATGAAGTGCCAAAAATAATAGAAATAACTGAAGAATTACCGCTTACTACGGTAGGTAAAGTTGATAAAAAGAGCCTAAGAAAATAATTTTTTGGATGATTTCCAGAGCTTAACTACTAAATTTTTTTTATTTATTACTCCTTATTTATATTGTTCTTGAGGATATAAAAGTATAACTGCATATTATTAATGTCCTCCTTCAATTTCATTTTTTACAATACTAACGACACGAGGGAAGACATCCCCAATCTTATCGTGAATAACCATATCCGCTGAAGCATCTATATCAGTTTCTTGAATGTTAATAATAGCTAATTTTGCACCTAAAGAAAGTGCTTTTCTTGGATAAAAAGCAACGGGATATATTAACAACGAACTACCCAAGACAATCAACAAATCACATTCCTCTATTAATCTGTCTGCTTGACTTAATATTTCTGAACGTAATGGTTCTCCAAAGAAAACTGCATTTGGTTTCAATAAACCATTACATGCTTCACACGATGGACCAAATCTTCCACTTCTAACCTGATCAATCATAGAAGTAATTGGGTAGATGTTACCACATCCCATACATATCGCTTCATATGCTGTTCCATGTAGCTCTACAACATTCTTGCTATGTGCTTTTTGATGCAAACCATCAATATTCTGAGTGAGTATTCCATTTAATTTATCAAGTTTCTGCAATTTAGTCAATGCTTTATGACCCTTATTTGGTTTAGCTTTAAATATAGCCATACCCAATTCAAGCATAAAATCCAAGTTTTTCTTAGGGTTTGATACATAAGAATGAATACTAGCAAACTCGTCAGGATTAACCTTTTCCCATAAACCCGTTCCCGGACTCCTAAAATCAGCAATTCCGCTCTCGGTTCCCATGCCTGCCCCAGTTAAGGCTACAATATTTTTAGCATCTAAAATAAGTTGAGCGAATTTTTTAATTTTAGTATTCATCTCATTCATGTTGCTAAATTCTCCTAATTTATTTTGAAATTACAATGAAAATAGAAAAAATATTTAATATGCTAATTTTTATTATTTGAATATAATATATTATTATAACTATTTGAATTATTGAAGCGCTATGTCCTCAGCATACCAATCCCCTCTGGTGCGGTATTTGCGGCGACCGAATGGAAAACCTCGTATTTAACCCCGTAATGTATCAATGGCGCTGCGTTCCTTGCTATGAGCACGCTCACGAAAAGTTTCAAAGTGAGTACCCTTAAAAGATTACGACTGAAGCTAATAATATTTAAAATTTCATTGTAAAAGAAATAATATTTAATATGAATAGTTTTATAATCTAAATAGTTATAATTATCTAATTATATTTTGATTTGATCTTTAAATTTAAATAATTGAAACATTATGTCGTCAGATTACCCGAAATCAAATTATCAGAAACCAGATCACCCAAAACCATACTACCAGACCCGGAATTACGCAAAGTCTTTTATATATAAAATTTGCGTCGTAGGAAACGGTGGCGTAGGAAAGACTTCGATGGTTTTAAGATATTGCGAAAACTCTTTTAAAGAAAGTTATATGATGACAATAGGGT
>JAGXNP010000145.1 GCA_019894885.1 Promethearchaeota archaeon
TTATTTAGCTTCCTTTATAATAACATCTATAGGGATTATTGTTGAAATTTGGTTTCTTTTCAAATTCTTCCACGAATAGTATTTCTGCTTTTCTTATTATTTATCGTAGAAGGATAAAAAAACTATTAAAAAGAGAAAGAATAAGAAATAAAATAATTCGAAAATTCAATTTAATAGTTTCTAAAATAATAAATAATAATTAATTAAAGGTAGAAAAAATGGGAAAGTTATCAAAACGAGTTGCTATCGTAGGGGCTGGGATGTCGCAGTTTGGACGTCTCTATCCCCTCAAACGAAATCCTGATCTCTGGGTAGATGCATGGGTCGATGCTGTTAAATCAGTTGACAATGGTATAGAACCAAAAGATGTAGATGCATGTTATGTAGGAAATTATTCTTCAGATTTATTTAATCATCAAGGTCATTTAGGTCCTCAGATGGCAAACCTGGTGGGATTAACACCTAAGCCTGCATCTAGATTTGAAGGAGCATGTGCTAGCTCCGGAATTGCTTTAAGACAAGCAATTATTGCAGTAGCTTCTGGTATTCATGATGTTATCGCTGTCGCGGGAGTCGAATGTATGAATGAACTTCCAACAAGTTTAGTGACAGACGCATTAGCTACGGCAAGTGATGCTCTTTTTGAATATCCTGCGGGGGCAACATTTCCAGGGTTATATGCTACTGTTGCAACAGCTCATTTTCACAAATATGGAACAACTTCAGAAGATTTAATGAGAATAGGAATTAAGAATCATGAAAATGGTGTTGAAAATCCGTTTGCTCAAATGCAAAGATCTATCACACAATTGATGCAAAGCAAATTAAAAAAATTGGAACAACAAGGAAAAGAACTTCCTGATTGGAAAGATGAATTTGATTATCTCAAAAGTGCTTCAAATCCAATGATTGCTTATCCTTTAAGACTTTTTGATTGTAGTTTAGTCACAGATGGAGCTGCATGCGTCTTTGTTGCTGCCGAAGAGGTTGCTAAAAACTATACAGATACTCCGATTTGGATTGCTGGAACAGGTCAAGGAAGCGCTGCGTTATCCATTCATGATAGAGATGATATAACTGGTTTTCTAGCCACTAGAGAGGCAGCAAGGCAAGCATATGAAATGTCAGGATATGGACCAAAAGATATCCAAATAGCCGAACTCCATGATTGTTTTACTATAGCAGAACTTATTGCTTTAGAGGATTTAGGATTTTATGAGAAGGGAAAAGCCGCTCAAGCTGTGAAAGAGGGAGAAACAAAACGAGATGGAGCAAGACCTATAAATACTTCTGGGGGATTAAAATCAAAAGGTCATCCTGTTGGTGCTACTGGGGCTGCTCAAGCTGTAGAAATCTTTAAACAAATGAGAGGAAGGGCAGAACGTAATAGACAAGTAAAATTTGAGGTTGAACGGGCATTAACACATAACTTAGGAGGTAGTGGCGCTACATGTGTAGTCACTATCTATGAAAAATAAGGTGATTATAAAAAATGACTGAAGCAGAAGAAAAAGAATTTACAATTCAAAACTATTTAGAATTTATTCAAAATAAGGAACTTATGGGCTCAAAATGCAAAGATTGCGGTACTATGTATGTTCCCGTTAGAAAATTATGCACAGCATGTAATTCACTTAATATGGAATGGGTTGCATTATCTGGAAAAGGTGAACTTGCTGCATTTACTTCTATTACAGTTGGTACGCCCTACTTTATAGAACTAGGATATGATAGAAACAGACCCTATTGTTTTTCAGTTATAAAACTAAAAGAGGGTCCAATGGTCTCAGCTCAATTAGTTGGTGTAGATGCAAGCAAACCTGATACTATTAAAATCGGTATGCCCTTAAAGGTTAAGTTCTTAGAAAATGAACTTAAAGGTGAAACCAAAATAGATTTAGGTTTTGAACCAGCCTAAACATAAATTATTTATTTTTTATTTTAATTTTGTAAGAAAATATTTAGTATATTCAAGTAACATAATATTGGTGGTTTTAATAAAAAAAACTTACAAACTTATCATAATCGCTTTTATTATGTTAATAGTAGTTATTCCTATCATTTTTCCGATTTTCCTTTTATTGAATGATAATAAGTTCACAAACATTGATATTGAATTACACTTCAATGGCGATACTACGTACACTTATGTAGCTGACCAAATAAACCTCAATACAACCCATTATAGAATACCGGGTACTCAAGGGAGAGAAGATTGTGCACAATATTTTATAACTAAATTTCAGCAAATCGATCCTGCGATTAATTACATGCTCCATAATTTTACAATTCATTCAGTAGATTGTCAAAATGTCTTGTTTAAAATTAACGAAAACTTCTCAAATATCGTGATTTTAGGCGCTCATTACGACTCTAGAGCTAAGGCTACAAAAGACTCGACGAATCCAGATTTACCTGTGCCTGGAGCGAATGATGGAGCTAGTGGAAGCGCAGTTTTAATACAACTTGCCGAAGTATTATATAAAAGAAGACAAAATCTTACTGTTCAAATTTGGTTTCTATTCTTTGACGCTGAAGATCAAGGGGATGATCTAGGAGCTGGAATTCCAGAGTGGGAATGGGTTGAAGGTTCTAAGCAATTTGTTCTCGAAATTGACAATTTTTACAACTCATTAGAAGAAAATTTTGACGCCATGATTCTGTTAGATATGGTTGGAGGAACAAACTTGCGTTTTATTAACGAGCAACACTCCACATCCTCATTATTGAATGAACTCTTTGAAATAGGCAGACAATTGGGATTTACAAATGCATTCCCTATTGATCCAATTGTAGGAACAATAGAAGATGACCATGTAGCATTTCTAAATTATAGAATACCTTCTGCTGACTTGATTATTAAATTTTGGAATCAACCCGCTGAATGGCCTTATCACCATACTACTGGCGATGATATCTCTCACATTTCAAACACTAGTCTAGAAATCACAGGAAAAACTGTAGAGCAATTTATTTATAATAATTACTATGATAATATCGATGAATATCAAGGAAATTTTCCATGGAGGGACGATTTTAACCTTCTGGATAGTGAGTTATTAATGTTAATATTGATTATTTTGCCAATAATAGGTCTTGCTGTTGTAATATTATGGTATCGCTCACGATTAATGAAAAAATCATTAGAATCATACTAAACTTTAAGAGTAAAAAGAAACGAGTTAATTCTTCTGACCTAGGATTGCGCGATGATTGGTTTTGTCGATGTAAATTTCAGTCAATTTAAATGCGCGAAAAACTCTTTTTAATTCTGGAATGGTAAAGAAATGGTGCGGAAGCCCTTTTTCCAGACCTTTAAGGGGGATGTAAGTTCTTGTCTCAACTTTTTTCATATTTTCTTTCTTTAGGTAGAAGATTTTGTGCAATGGGAATGTAAGAAAAATGAAACCTTCCTTTCTTAAAATGCGTTCTATCTCATTGACAGTGAACAATATATCTTTCATTAAATTGTGGTGAATAACTTGAATTGAGACAACTGCATCAAAAAACCCATCTTTGTATGGAAGTTTTTGTTCAATTTTTTGACATGTTAGTTCTGATGATAAATTTTCTTTATTTAACCAATTTTTCGCAATTTCTAAACCATTTGGTGATCCATCAAGGCCATAAATTTCAAATCCTTTTTTTAATAGAAAGAGAAGATGTCTCCCAGTTCCACATCCTAAATCTAATATTCGTCTAATTCCTTCCTCGATAAATAGGTTAGCTATTCTTTCCATATCTGGATGAGGTTTCGTAAAGAATTTCCCCTTTTTGGCAAAAACATCGTCCCAATCTGGCATTGTTTACTTAACTTGTTCAGTTATAAGGAAAGAAATTTAATTTTATCAGTGTTCGCATTCATAGAAATATCTACCGTATTTTTCTTTAAAGGCTTCTGCGACTTCATTGGTTTTTGGACGAATAAATGCGTAACCATCTTTTATTGTTTGATAGGTAACCGGTAATGGACCTAACACTTCACCGTCAACTTGGCAAAGATAAGGATTATCTTCTGACTTCACCATTTCAATTCGTACTTTTTTGCTCTGATACTCAAAAACATCAGGGTGTGGTAATAATGAGGCATTATACATTCTTTTAAATTGAAAGAGTAATTTAAACTTACTAATATCAACAACACTTATGTCAAATAGTCCATCTTCTACACTTGCTTTTTGACACACGTACATTCCTCCTCCGTACGCTCCTCCATTTCCTACTGCGGTTAGGTTAGCCATTCCTTCGAAAGTGTCATTATCCATAACAACTCTTATTTCTTTGCTTTTCCATTTGAATAGTGTTTTAATAACGATAGAATTGTAGTTTTTTTCTTGGTTTTCGTTTGCCCTTTTCGCAACCTCAGCATCGAAGCCCTGTGATCCAATACCCAAAAAGTATCGCTCAACACCTTGATCCGTCTTAGCAAATCCTATATCTGATTTACCAGAATACCCTTCTGCGATAATTTCACAAGCTCTCTTTATGTCGGGGGTTATCCCGATAACTGCAGGAATGTCATTTCCTGAACCCATAGGAATGAACCCACATAAAGCTCCAGAATTTGAACTAATAACGCCGTGCAAAACTTCATTACAAGTACCATCACCACCCGCGCCAATAACTCTATATCCTTCTTTAGCTAATTGACTTGCTAATTCAATAGCATGTCCAGCAAATTCTGTTTCGAATAATTTATATGACAGTTTAAATTCATCTAAACATTTTTTTGCGTATTCAATATCCTGTGTTGCCTGCTTAGGACCCCCAGCAATGGGATTATAAATAACCCCTAAATCTGCTTCCATAATTTAATCACGTAATTAATCCTTGATACTTTATTTTCATTAAAATAATATAATATAATTTTAAATCTATAACTATATAAAAATTATAGTTTTGATATAACCTAAAAATAGATTAACCTTTTTTTTAAAAATCGAGAATTAACAGCAACCTATTAAGAGGATTGTGAATAATGTGATTTTATTTTTCTTTCCAAACACACGAACAGCCACTACAAATATATTTCTTTCCATAAATCCTCGGATAATCGCAGAGGATATCGTTCTTATCAATTAATTCGTGAATTTTATACCAATTTCCATCATCACATATAGGACACAACCGACGGCCTTGAGATTTTGGGATTGTTAAGATTTCTTCGGATCGGCCAAAAAGACCTTCATTTTTTATAGAAATAAGCATCTTATTTTTTTCTATAAAACTTACGCGAGGAGCCTTAGAAGTTTCAGTTCCTGAAGAATATTCCTGAGATTTTTCTATGATTTCTGAGCTATATTCTTTTCTTTCGAGAATTTTTATGTAGCTTGAAACTATCGGAATAATTTCACTCTTTTTTGGTAATCTTTCATATTCGCTAATAAAATTGTCTATAAAACTTTCAACATAATCTTTTTCAATGCTTAAACCTTTTTCTTTAACTACTTTGATGATGTCTCCAACGATATAATCTTTTAAAATTGGATCTTCCACTAACATTTACGAACACCCTACCCTGATGAAATCACAATAAGAATGATGATGTCATTAAATCAATATTTAAAGATTAAGATTTTATGATTTAAAATACTATCTCAAAAATTAATGGCATTTAAATATCTCAACTGTAGACAACTTCGTTTAACAGAATATGTTAAATCTTTGATGGCCTTAGAACAAAATTTATATTAACATCGTTATTTAATTAGACAAGAGAAAGAGGAAATGTCAAAAATTTAAAAAAAAAATGAAGAACGACACAGAGAAAGAAAAAAAGCCCATTCCTAGAAAAAAGATTATCATAGCTGTTGTAATGATTAGTATTGCGTTCTTTGGATCTTTCTTAGTATATTTTATCCTACAAATTTCATTCAATACAGAATCCCCTATTGTAGTCGTACTCAGTGGCTCAATGGAACCTCAAATACATAAAGGTGACTTGCTGTTTGTAATGGGAACCGAACCAGAAAACATAAAAAGCGGAACTATCGAAGATAAAGATGGAGATATAATTGTATTCAACGCTCAGGGATTGTGGCCCATGGCTCCCATTGAACCTATAGTCCATCGTGTGATTGAGAAAGAACAAATAGGCGACACGTGGTATTTCAGAACTAAAGGTGATGCTAACTCGATTCCTGACCCCGACGATGTTCCAGAATCTCGTGTTATAGGTGTTGTTATAGGTGGTATTCCTTACATAGGTTGGGTGAAAATATTCTTAACAGAATCTGGCTTATTAATCCCTCTATTAGTCGTTATATCGGCGATTCTTATTATCAGTATAGTGAGAGATATATACAAAGACGATGACGACGATCAGGATGAAAAAAATAAAGAAGAGCAAGAAAATACTAAAGTAGAGCAGGAAAAAACTAAAGGAGAGCGTTAATAAATAAGGAAAGTGGTAAAAACGCTTTTATTTTTAGCCTAAAATTATTAATATTTTAAACTGAAATCTCAATCTTTTGTTTTATAAATTAAACTTTAATATTGATACAAAGTTAATATTAATTATCAATAAATTATTGATATTGGATGATGTAAATGGCATGGACACCACCTTCAAAATTTACTGTGGTTTTTTCCTTTTTACTCTTAGCAGGAGGATTGTTCATTTTAATTGACCAATTCTTTTTGATTCCTGGCATACTACCAAATTTAACTTTCGGAACATTCACTTCCGATCAATGGTGGGGCATTTTTGGAATGGGATTAGTTTTTCTAGCCTGGTTTTTAATGTTTCTAGGAGTAAGATTAAAGGGATTATAATTAAAATCCATTTTTTTTATAGTAATTTCTGAATCTTTGTTAACCCTCGTTAAGTCTCAGCACTGGTCCTATTATTAAGACTCTGAGAATTCAATAGTAAGAAGTAACAAATTAGATGCATATTATTCGTATGAGTTATTAATAAGACAATAAGCTTTTTATGAAAAAAAAAATTTAAAATAATTATATTAAAAATCGTATTAAAAATCTTACGAGAGAACATTAATACATTATACAAAAAATACAAAATAAAAACAATACAAAATAAAACGTAGAGGTAAATAATATGTCAAAAGATGCACCTAGGTCAAACAAAGAACAAAATAGTGTATTTGTCGGGAGAAGACCGACAATGAACTATGTAATGGCTACAATGATGATCCTTAATACCGGTGAAGATTGTACCGTTAAGGCCAGAGGTAGAGCTATTTCCCACGCAGTTGATGTGTGCGAAATTTTAAGAAACAGATTCTTAAAAGGAACTGAATATAAAGATATCAGGCTCTCCACAGAACAATTAGAAGGAGAGAATGGTCAATCAAACAATGTTTCTAGTATTGAAATCGTGCTTGCTCCACCAATATAAATAGAGGGATTATAATATAAACTCTCTTCGTCAAAACAAAAAAACTCTCTTTTTTTTATTTATTTTACATTAAATTTTTCATTAGATTTACTTAATTGATTAAGATCACTGAATTTAATCATCCAATAGTAATTTTAGAATCAATTAAACTCTCATATTTCATGATTCAATGAGGTCAAAGGATGGTAGATTTTTGGAGAATTATTAAGGATTGTCAAAACATTTAAAAACTCATATTGTAATACTTTATATTAATAAAAAATCAATTTATAATCGATTTTTTAACACTTTACTAAAATTTAATCAAAGTATAAGAAGAGGAAGAAAAAATTATGGGAAAGGTTGACACTTTATTTGTAAAATCTAAAGTTCGAGAGCATATAAAAGCCAGCGATCTTAATACATCTTCAGGTGTGCTTGATGGGGATACGCTGAATGGGTTGATAATTGAGATTATTGATAGAGCTTGTAAGCGTGCTAAAGGGAACGGTCGAAAAACCGTAAAAGCGCGAGATTTATAAGCAAACTTATAATATAAACTATCTTTCTTTTTTTTATTATTTACCTAACATTCTTAAGCTCAGAATAGGATTCTATGAGTTAAGTAAGGTTTCTATCGCTATTTTCTCCGGTTGAAATACTGCCGTGCTTATTCCTGTGGTATGGTCTTTACTTACGATTATTTTGTGGGTATTTATATCTGATGGAATTGCTGTGTGAGTAATCAAGAAAATTTGTGAAAAT
>JAGXNP010000146.1 GCA_019894885.1 Promethearchaeota archaeon
GTATGAGAAGGAATAAGTTTGTATTTAAATTTAATCCCCTTAGAATTTTGCGTTTCGAAGTTTAATTAATCCTCCAAATAGGGGAGATATTAAGATTAACTAGTTAGTAGTTTTGGAAATCTTTGCTTCATTGCTAATTCTTTCTGGATGATTTCATTAAGTAATTCTTCACGTTCTTTACCAGATAATATTTCCAGCTTTCTGATATTTAATGGATCTACTTTTTCTCTTAAAACTTTGATTTCTTTTATCGTTGGAGGTTGAGTTTCTTGAACATTCTCAGGGGTGATCAAATCAAACCCGGTTGATTCTTTAACATTATCAATATCAACGCCAGGATGAATTGATGCTAACCTCATACGCTTAATTTTTTCATCAAAATCCATATATGCTAAATTAGAAATCATACATTGTGGTCCTGCTCCGCCACATATAGAAGGTTTACCCTCAGGGAAGCCAACTCCGGAAATAAAATCTAATTTTTCGGTTGGAACAAATGTTCGTAAATCGTGACGAGGTGTATATAAAAAAGATCCTCGGGCGTAGAACATACTAAAGTCTGCTATTCCCGCACATCCCGGTAATCTTATTTTTGGTTTATTCCAGTCTCCAATACAAATATTATTTGTGTTGCCGTATTGATCTACTTGCGCCGGTCTAAAAAATTCAATAGTAGTAAGTTTATCCGAAGGAAGGGATTCTAACGTGCATTCCCCGGAATTTTGAAAGCGGTAAGCTCTAGCTGTATTCATTTCTAAATAGAGCAAAGAAACTTGGCGAGGTTCGAATACAAAAGTATTCCCCATAATATAATGATATATGGCGTTCGGTGCGTGTGTCATTTTTGCTAATGTAAATGCTGCCCATACGCAAGGAGTCGCAACTCCAACAATCATAACGTCATCGTTTCGAACTTCTCTTGCCATTAAAACAGTTATCATTTCATCTATAGTATAATCTTTAGAAGAATCATCCATTAATTTTCCACTTTTACAGGAGTATTATAAATTTTTAATTGAGAATCCAAGTGTTATATTTATTTGGTAATAAGAAAACATTTAAGATTTTCTAAGAGTCTAATCTTAAAACAATCCTCTTTTTTTGAGATCTGAATTAAAGAAATTAACCATATAAATGTTGAAAAAAGTAAAAATTGAAAAATTATATGGTATTTATCTTAGTAATTATGTACATTGTCTGTTTTGATTTAGAGGGCGTTTTCACTCCAGAAGTATGGATTGCGGTAAGCAAAGCTACTGGGATTGATGATCTCAAATTAACCACTCGAGATGTTTCTGATTATGATGTCCTTATGAAAAATCGAATAGCAATATTAAAAAAGAATAATATCACGATTAAAGATATTCAGGAAATTATATCGAATATGGATCTACTACCAGGTGCAAAAGAATTTTTGGATTCTATTCGTTCTGTAGCCCAAGTAGTTATTGTAACTGATAGTTTTATTGAATTTGTAATGCCTTTTATGAAGAAATTGGGTTTTCCTATATGTTTTTGCCACAATCTCGAAATTAATGAAGAAGATATAATCACTAACTATAAAATTCGTATTAGTGAGATGAAAAAACACACAGTTTTAGCTTTCAAAAAGTTAAACTACGAAGTGATTGCGGCAGGGGATTCCTACAACGATGTATCCATGTTATTAGAAGCAAAACACGGAATCCTATTTAGGCCACCAAAAAATGTTGTTGAACAATTTCCAGAAATCCCGGTTGTTAATGAATATGATGAATTAAAAGATTTGATTTATAAACATTTAGAATTTTCTGATTAGCTTATAAATGCGAGCTCTAATCTTGAAATTCTTCTAATAAAAATTCCTTAAAGTCGGTATATTCGCTAATTTCTTTTGGATTTGGAAACTCAGGCTTACCCTGTATTAATTTTAGCGAGTGTGGCATTTCTGGAATGATGCCGATTAGTTTGATTATTTCTTCAGGAAATTTTGAAGGATCCGCAGTTTCAAAGGTTATTGATTTAACATCATTATTCTTCGGATTACTATTACGATATATCTGGAGCGCAGCCCAACCGACAGCTCCGTGAGGTTCTATTATTTTTTTATGTTTATTATAAAAATTGACGATTGCATCTTTAGTTGTTTCATCGCTAATGGAATATGAAATAATATCATTGCGAAGTTCTTCCATATTTGGTACTCTTTGTATTATTCCTCTCTCATCTATTTGACCTCCATATAGATCAAAGATTCTTGCTAAATTTGAAGGATGACCAACATTCATAGCATTAGATATGCAGTTTATCGAGGGTTCGACTTTGGTATAAACTCCCGTTCTTAGAAATGTTGGAAATTCGTTGTTTTCATTTACAGCTGAGATAAATCTCTTTATAGGAAGCCCCATTTTTTTAGCAATTAGACCTCCGGTAAGATTTCCGAAATTACCTGAAGGAACAGAAAATATAACCTTTTCGTTATTTTTACTAACAATTCTGGAGTAACTCCAGAAATAATAAAGCGTTTGAGGTACCAAACGTCCAAAATTTATAGAATTCGCCGATGACAAATTTATATGTTTTAACTCCTTATCTGAGAAAGCAGTTTTTACTAATTTTTGGCAATCGTCAAATTTACCCTCAATCCCAAAAGCAATTATATTTTCACCTAATGTTGTCATTTGTTTTCTTTGCAAATTACTGATTTCGTTTTTTGGATACAATACCACAACTTTTATTCTAGACATTTTATAAAATGCTTGAGCAACAGCACCTCCGGTATCTCCTGAGGTCGCAGTTAATATTGTTATTTTCTTTTTGTCGACTTCAAGAAAATGTTCCATTATTCTAGCTAATATTCTTGCTCCAAAATCTTTGAAACTACAAGTAGGACCACGATCTAAATAACATATATAATTATTATTAGCAATCTTTTCTAAAGGAACTTTGAAATTTAAGGCATCATTAACGATTTGCTGAAGTTTTTCTCCCGATATAATATTTCCAATGAATTTTGAAATGACATTAATAGCTATATCAATAAAATCCATATTTTTGAATGAATCAATTGTATCATCGGTTAGTCTAGGAATTTTATTTAACATATATAATCCATTGTCTAAGGCTTGACCTTGTAAAACAGCAGTTTTGAAATCTACATCTAATGAATTATAATTTGTGGAATGAAAATCCGTGTCAAAAACCTCTTCTTTTTTTAACTATGCTAATAAGATCATTTAATATAGCAGATGCTGCTTCAAAACCACCAGCTCCCTTCCCTATTAATATAATGGATCCAGCGTACTTCGTTTGAAGTTCAATAAGGTTTAATGTTCCCTGAATATTTAGTAGTGAATCTCTTTTAACCAACCTTGGTTCTACGATTAAATTATTTTCTTCAGCAATAGCTAGATGTTTTATTACATAATCATCTATCTTAGCTAATTCTAATGCATGTGGCGTGATTTTAGTGATTCCTTTAATCTTTACATCTTCAATAGATTTTGACCATCCGAGTAATTCGTTTGATAGAATTACTAGTTTCCCAGCAGCGTCATAACCACTAATATCTAAAGTTGGATCCGTTTCTGCATATCCTAACTCTTGTGCCTCTTTTAATGCTACTGAAAAAGAAATTCCCTCAGTTGTCATGCGACTTAGAATATAGTTATTTGTGCCATTTAATATTGCTCTAATTCGAGAGATAGTATTTCCTATAAGGCTTTTTTTTATAGATATAGCAGGAACGCAACTAGCAACCGTTGCTTCAAATTTAACCAAACAATTCATCTTTTCAGCTAAATCTTGAATTTTTTTGTAATGTAAATAAAACGGTGCTTTATTTGACGAAATTACATCGATCTTATTGTTTAATGCTTCTTTAATATGTGTTAATGCGGGTTCTCCAGTATTTGGATTAGTAGGTGTGGTTTCAATGCATATATCTATATCTAAAGTAGAAATTAAATCCTGAGCTTTCACATTACTTATCCAATATTGATTTTTTCTCAAATTAGTGATATCGTCTAAAAGATTGTCTAAATCTATTCCATCGTTATCAATCAGAGCGCCGTCGTATTCGAAAATTGCAACTAATTTGCAATTGAAATTAAAATTAACTCTAATATTATCTTGTTTTTCTTTCAATAATTGAAGAAAACAGGTTCCAACGTTTCCCATACCAATTAAACAGATTTTTACTTCCATACCTTTACACATAACTAATTTATTAAGATCGCATGAAAAAGAGATTTTTCTCTTTACATATTTTTTCTATTTCATTAATTAATTCGAATTTTGTCATAACTTCAGGAAATTCTACTTTCATTATAACGCTACTTATTTCATCAACTTCAGTAAATTTAGCGTGTAATTCAAGAACTTTAATATTCTTTGAATCCAGTCGTTTAATTGTATTTGTTATATCTGTATCAAAAACATGCCCAGTTAATATAAAAGTTAACATTTTATTTTTAGAGCCTACTGAAATCTTAATGAGTTGTATATTTTTTTCTATTAAGCCCTTTTTTATCTTTTCTAGCGATACTTCAATTAGTTCCTCGCTTAATTCAAACCAAATATCAACTGGAATCAAATTATTATTTTTTTTATCGTGATGGTGTAATACACCATGGATATTTCCCCCATTTTGGGAGATTGGTTTAATCAATTCTATTAAACTTCCCGGAATATCTGGTAATTTAACTTCTAAATAAATCATTTTTGAAAAAAATCCTAATTTTTTGAGAAATATATTCAACAACTAATATCATAGATAAAAATCTATCTGGTTTACAATTACCGTATCAAAGTACACTTTTTAATTTTTCTACTAATAAACTGAAATTGAAGGGCTTGAAAGAACAATTAATCTCTTTTAAAATTTTATTTAGTAACTTAAAATTGGGTTATGTTTTTACAATAAGATGTTTAATATCATTTCTGCCCCACCAGCATTATCTAGATATTCGGCGTTCGAATTTACATCAATGAATTTACGCTTATATTCGTTAAAAGGCGTTTTAAGATATTCTTGAATGTGAAGTGCATCGAAGGTATATCGATCGTAGCAGGATGTAGGATGAGCTCCAAAAGGTACTTTCACTACGGCATTGGTTGTTTGCATTGGTAGCTGCGCTTTTCCTCGCAGATATCTAATATCTTCTGTTTCAAGTAATCTTTCGCAAATAATGATCGTTTTTTTGGCAGTCTTAGCCATATCATCGTCAACCCAAACTGCTCCTGCGATGTTTCCATTACCGTATTGGTCAGCATAAGGGACATGTAGAATAGCTACATCTAAATCAATTTTAGGCAAGGCCATAAGTTGGGTTCCTGACCCTAAAGGATCCTCGAATTGTTTTATATCGTCCCTAACTTTAGGGAAATCTGTCCCTATCATCCCTTTTAATGGCATAAAGGGAACTTTCAAATATGAACTTTTCAATCCTAGAGCGATTGATGCTTCGCTCTCCTCAGAAACTTTTACAGATCCCGATTCAACAGCTTTCTTATAATGTGGAGCCATACCAAAAATTTCCATACCTACGAAACAGGCTCTCACTTTAGACGCACAACCTGCAGCTACAAGCATATCAATTTCGATCCCTCCAACAAAAGTGCAAAGAGATAAGTCCTTTTTATCTTGTCTGATTATCTCTTTACATGCTGCTATCGGTTTTCTCCAAAATGAAAGGCCCCCAATACCAACCAGATCACCATCTTGAACACAAGTCGAAATTGCATCATCTAAAGTCATTAATTTACTTTTTCGAATTTTTTATCTCCTCATTTGATTTAAAATTAATACAAACAAATGATATAGGTAGAAACAATTTTTCCAATGTTAAAAACTCTAATAATAAGGGGATAAAAAAAAGAAAATATTATTCTATCTGGTTTTAACATTATACCCCTCCTAAAATAACTGCAAATAATACATGAAATGAAAATGCGACAATTACACTTACTAATGCTAATTTTATCTTACATTTTTAATTCACAAAAATTGTATAGATATGAATTTTAACTAAAGAATGAATCTCTAATATTAAATTTGATTTCTTAATTGTGAGGTTGTTTTACCTTTTAAATTGTCAATGATGTAAATCACGGCTCTTGTTATGGATTCTAGACTAGGAATATGTACTTTATCTAAAGTGTCTGCGGGATCAAATAAGTAAGGTGGCGCAGAAAGAAGTGATACAATCGGAACTCCAGCGAGATGAAAGGGTGCTGCATCAGTAGGAGGATGATCGGAACCAGGAGGAAATCCCTCAGTTGGCATGATCACAGAGCGATATAAATTTTCATTTTGAATTGCTTTCTCAGTAATATCCTGCAATATAGGAATTTTACTGGTAAACCACCAACGTACTACGGGATCATCAGTCGGGATTAATTTACCGTTTTCACTTTTACAATCTCTTGCGACATGTTCAAGAACAATTGTGACTACTACCTTTTCAAGTAAATCTTTATTTTTTTCGACAAAAACCTTTCCTCCCTTACCTCCTGCCATATGAGCACAATTCATTAAGAAGAGTAAGTTAAAGGGGCGTTTTTCTCGAGGGATTTGCGACCAATACTTAGCTTGAGCGAGTACTAATGCTATCCCAGTAGCATCCTCTGTTGCAGACGCCCATGGACCATCATGATGTGTACTAATAATAACCCATTCATCCGAAGCTCCTTTTAAAATTCCGTAAACATTATTTGTTTCAACGACATCATTACTTGCGTCATAGGTAATTTTGGCATACAATTTGTGATTTTTCATTAATTTAGCTATTTTTTTTCCATTTTTTGGGCTAACCCATACACCAGGTATGTTTTTTTTTACTGCATTATAAGGAACATAATAATCTTGTGTTTCCCACGGATAGTTACTGATATATCCGATCATACCTAAGGCATCTGCTTTTATGGCTTCTTCCAATACATATTGAAATGTCATACCAAATGGCATTAACTGATTAAGCGAATCAAATTCATTTTTTGGATCATAATATTTGTTAGTTAAGAGCTTCAATGAAGATGTAGGTAGTTTAATTAAATTCAATCGATTAAGAGCAATTTTTCCTTTTAAATCTTTATTATGAATGTTTCTAATCTCTCCTTCAGTGCCTTGTGTAGATTTTGTGTAAGGAATTGGAAAACACGGAATTTCTAAAATATCTTCAGTTGAATCTTTCAATAAAATTATAAGCTTGGCATTTTTGGCTTCCCATCTCTGAACGTTTAATGGTTCGAATTTTACTCTATCAAAATTAAAATCCAATAATTTTTCCCTTATCCAATTTTCAACCCAAATATCAGCAGGATATCCAGGTCTTCTAATTCCTTGCTGGAAAATTTCAGTTATCCAAGCCATCATTTCTTCTTTGCTAGGTATTTGGATTTGCATTAGTCCAGCCACATATGAGATTAAATATTATCAAACAGTAATTAAGTATACATCATAAAGCTTATTAATTTACGCTACTTCGAAGTTGATACCATAATATACCTATATATGATATGAATTTAAATGAAAATTAGAAAAGATCTTTGGATTCTGAATCTCATCAGAGGTATAATTATATTAATTTCAATTTTGAATCCAACCAATTATAATGATATAAATAAAAAATAGGTTAGGATTAAATTAAGGAATGCTCGGTCCTTGAAATCACTTCATCTTGGATTCCATTTCCTAAATTAAAGATTATTTTAAATAAAAAAGTTAAGTGATTTTTATTAAATAAGAGGATCATACGATCTTATAAGAATCATCATCTTCTTCTGGAACTCTTCCCTTTTGAGGGAAAATTTTGTGCTTATGTTTTTTATTTTTTTTTAGAACTACGCCATATTCTTTAACTTCTTGATTATTATCCTTTTTACTTCCCATTTGCATATCCCCACTATACTAAAGAAAAATAGAGTATTTAAAGCTTCCAAATGAATGAATTTTTATTTTTTTTGAACGATCTTTCTTTTCATTATTTTATCAAACAGGTCATCCATGGTG